>DASXVU010000006.1 GCA_036504055.1 Methanomassiliicoccales archaeon
TCTTTTTCGATTCCCTCAGCATAATCGTGGCCAATATGCCGTTCAAGGAGGTGGCTCCCAGGGAGATGATGATGCCAAGGTTCACGTCCTCGAAACCCACCGGATCGAATATGCGGCCTACCGAAGCTTCGATGATCAGGACGGCTGCCACAATGATAAGCACGCCCTCCACCAGGGCGGATAT
The DNA here is from genome assembly GCA_036504055.1 of Methanomassiliicoccales archaeon. Lineage (NCBI taxonomy): Archaea > Methanobacteriati > Thermoplasmatota > Thermoplasmata > Methanomassiliicoccales > Methanomassiliicoccales archaeon. The sequence continues at coordinate 185 of DASXVU010000006.1, forward strand.
GTTCTCCGCCTTCTGGTGGCCATACTTGTGACCCTCATCCTCGGCCTTGGCAGCAATGGACAGTGCGGCGAACATCATGATGGAGGCCACGATGTTGATGATCGACTCCAGAGCGTCGGAGAGCAATGCCACTGAGTTGGAGGTGAAATATGCCGCGAGCTTCAGCAGGAAAATGAAGATGCCTACCACGATGGCTAGCATCGCTATCCGGGTCTTGTGCACATGTGAGTCAAAGTAGGTTGGATATTAACGTTTTACTGGCTCTCAAATATATCAGAATGGGGATCGAAAGGCCGGAATCTTACATTCCTATTTGAATCACCCGGTCTGATATCGGATGCGATAATTATCACAGGTCGTAGCCAGTCGCTCAGGTTCATAAGCGATTCCTCATCTTATCATGTGTTTCATCCGTCTCGATGTGCCAGATCGATCGCTCACCGCTGAGCAGCAGTCTGCGTAAGGCTAGGCAGTCTTTGGTCGGTCAGTCGGATCGAACAGGTCCTGAGGTTAAGATATGAAGAAGATCGCCATATTATTGCTGAGCCTAGCGTTGTTGCTAACTGGATTGTCCTTGATATCGGAGGAGGCGGACGCCGCCGAGGTCGGACCTCCCGGAACACCGACGGGGGTTGGCGGCGTAGGATATATCGACGTCAGTTGGACGGCGGCACCGGGTACTCCGCTCTATTATTACATTTACAGCAACGTGGTCATGGGTACCGGTCCCGGCGAGGGGTCTTATATGAGCGGCTCGGCCCAAGGGAACCAACTGACCTATCAGCAGACACACAGATGCGAACCCGGCACACCCTCCCCCCTCACACCAGGCTATTCGATGTATTTCCAGGTCTCCGCATATTATGGCGGTTCGGAATTCCAGTATTCGGCCTGGGTGGGCCCGTTCACTTCGGTCGGTTATCCCGGCGCCCCCACGGCCCTGGCGTGCTCCAACGACGCTGGAAATGTCTCCCTTTCCTGGAGTGCACCTGCCTCTCTGGGCGGAGGCACCATAAGCAACTATACCATCTACCGTTCCACGACTTCGGGGACGGAGGTCGAGCTAGCAACCACTTCAGGCTCCGCCACATCCTTCACTGATCTCACGGTCGGAGGCGGCCAGACCTATTTCTACAAGGTCGCCGCCTTCAATGGCTACATAGGACCGAAATCCAATGAGGGTTCCGTCACAGTGCCCCCGGGAAAGCCTGCAGAGACACAGAACCTAGTGTGCACTCCAGGAGAGAACAGCATCATGCTGACCTGGGACGCCCCAGGGAACAATGGCGGTTCGGTCATAACCCACTATAACATCTATCGGTCGACCACTTCCGGGTCGGAATCGCTGATCGGCTCCACCACGGATGCCGGCCTGTTATATGAGGACGATACCGTCGAACTCGGTGAGACCTATTACTATCAGGTGGCCGCCGTGAACTCCAATGGCGTTGGCCACAAATGTCCGGAGATATCGATAACCTTCGCCACCTTCCCAAGCGCCCCGCTAAACCTTCAGGGTGTCATGGGATCGGGGAAGATCACATTGACCTGGGAAGCCCCCGTCAGTGACGGAGGTATTCCCATCACATACTATGATATAAACCGTCTCAACGAGTCGGATGGATTGGGATGGGTAGAGCAATTCGACTACGTGGAGGGCGGAATACATAGCTATAACGATACCTATGTCCAGCTAGGCAACCGATACCAATATTCCGTTATGGCCTGCAACAACGTCACTTACCCATATATCGACGGGCCGAAGTCGAACACCATCACCGTCAATTATGCCCTGGCCCCATCCGAGCCGTTCACCGTGAACCTAGCCCCCGGAGCGGGCACGATACTGGTCTCATGGAACGCCCCCAACTCCACCGGCGGTTCCCCGATCGAGGCATACTGGATCTTCTGGGGGACCTCCCCGGGGGCCCATACCAATTCTGCAAGCTCAGGATTGCTGACCAGCTACACCATCACGGGACTGGCCCGGAACACCACATACTACATCGCCGTCGCCGCCAACAATTCCGATGCACGGGGGCCATACAGTTCAGAGGTCCATGCGCAGACCCCCACCGTCCCGGGAGCGGTCGAGGACCTGATGATCATTTCGGACGATGGGCAAACGACGCTGTCTTGGACACCGCCCTCATCCAATGGACGTAGCGGAATCACGTACTACTGCATCTACCGTGGCATCTCGGCCGGGAGCGAGACCTATCTGGTCGGCAACACCGGCGCAAACTGCACCTGGATCGACCGTCCCCTGATCAACGGACACACGTACTATTACTCCGTTCATGCGCATAACGCCGTGGGAGCCGGATCGAACGTCACGTACTCGATCGTCCCGGCCACCACGCCTGGTTCCCCGACCAACATCCATGCCATCGGTGGTCTTTTCAAGATCACCGTCACCTGGAACCAACCGGTTGCCATCGGCGGAGGCATTCTCAACTACCAGGTCTACCGCGGATCGACCTGGGGTGACGCAACTCTGCACACCACCGTAGGCAATGTCACCACATACGACGATACCGTCGGCATGAATGAGACCTGGTCCTACTGGGTCCTCGGTCAGAACTGGGCCGGAGTGGGTTCGCGGTCAGGCCAGGCAATGGCAACCTCTTTCTCCCTTCCGAACGCACCGGCCATATCGGCGGTGACGTCCGGCAACGGATACGTGAACCTCGTCTGGTCGGCACCGTCATTCACCGGTAACACGCCTTTGACCGGCTACCAAGTGTACCGGTCCGCGTCCCCCGGGGCCGAATCGCTCCTATCCGATGCCGGCCTGGTACTTTCATATAATGACACCACGGCGATAAATGGCAACACCTATTACTACGTCTTGAAAGCGGTCAACGTGGTCGGAGAAGGACTGCCATCGGACGAGGTCTCGGCGACCCTGCCCGGCTTGCCGACCGCTCCGCTCGATATTTGGGTCAACGGCGGGATAGGGCAGATATCACTGCAATGGAGCGCCCCTCTATACATGGGCGGCGGGATCCAGCATTACCTGGTCTACCGTTCCCTGGACGGTGATGAGCGCCTCCTCGACACCATCGGCAACGTCACAAATTACGTCGATACGACCGCTGAGATCGGGGTCGTCTACGGATACCGGATCGCAGCCTCAAATCTGGCGGGCGAAGGTCCGTTGTCAGTCCAGGTGCAGGAGTCCACCATTTACCAGCCTAACGCCCCCTGGATGTTCACCGCCACCCCAGAGCTCGGATATGTGCACCTGGCATGGGCCAGTTCCACCAATGATGGCAACTCGGTCCTTCTGGGATACCGTATCTACCGCGCCGTCGATGACGGGTCGAAAACACTCCTGAAGGAGGTGGCCGCGGAAAGGCCACGGGGCGGCTCTCTCATGTCCAGGCTGCTGACGTATGACGACCGCGCCGTGGTCAACGGCACAAATTACTCCTATGCGATCACATCGTTCAACGTCGGCTATGAAAGCCCGTTATCGGGGAACGCGACGGCAATTCCGTACAACACGCCCTCGGCGCCCACCGGAGTCACGGTTACTGGCGGGTTGAGGAACGTTACGATATCCTGGTCCGCACCGGCACACGACAACGGCGCCAGCGTCACCGGATACTGGATCTCGTTCCAGGCGTATGCGGGCGGCGAGACATCGTACATCGATGCAGGGCTGGCCATGAGCCATCTGTTCCTCGGCCTGGAGAATGCCACAGCCTACTCTGTCAGGGTGCTGGCCTACAACATTGCCGGGAACGGATCGTACAGCGATATCATCTCGGGAATGACGTTCGGTCCGCCGTACGCTCCTACGATAAGCCTAACCTCGGGGGATGGATGGGTCAATGTATCGTGGTCGACTCCGTCCTCGGACTCCACTGTGCTGGGATACAAACTGTACCGCGGCATTGCAACCGGGGAGCTGACCCCGTACCAGACGCTCGGACCGCTCACGTTCTTCAATGATTCCTCATTGGTGAACGGTCTAGGATACATCTACAAGGTCCAGGCGATCAGTTCGTTGGGCCTCGGCGAAATGAGCGGAGAGCTCTCTGCCACTCCCTCTGCGGCTCCGACAGCGCCGACCGGCGTTATCGCGATCAGAGGGAACAGCAACGTCTCCCTGAGCTGGACCGCTCCGTCCAATGATGGCGGTTCTGTGATATCTGGCTATGCGTTGTATTGCGGCTCTGCGGAAGGGTCCGAGACATACCGTATTGCCGTGTCGGGCACAAAGTTCACCTTTGACGGTCTGACGAACGGCCTGCCCTACTTCTTCCGGGTGGCCGCGGTCAACGTCCGCGGAAACGGAACCTTGAGCTCGGTGGCGACCGCTACCCCTGCGACCGTCCCTGGGTTACCGGCCGATATTACGGCCACCCCGGCAGTGGGCAAAGTGGCGCTATCCTGGTCAGCTCCATTAGGCAATGGTGGCCTGACGATCGAAGGATACAACGTTTACCGCGGGACGACCGCAGGAACGATGGTTAAGATCGCGAATGTCACTCTGCTCAAGTATACGGATGAATCGGGTGTCCAGGGCATCGAATACTGGTATAAGGTCTCCTGCAGCAATGCCGAGGGTGAAGGTGCCGGTATCTCCGTGTCGGCCACCTCGTTGTATCCGCCACCAGCCCCGACCAGCGTGAATATTGAGCGCAGCGGCAGCAGTGCGGTCATCAAATGGGACATGCCTGTCGCGAACGCCACGAGCGGTCCGGTGTCCAGCTTCGCCATCTACCGTATCGATGCGTCCGGCAATGAGGTCCTGATCGCCATGGTTAACGACAGTGAGGCAAGGACGTATACGGACACGACCGCTCCGGATGGAACTGCCAACTATAGGGTGCAGGCGGTCTACGGCGACCTGGCCGGGTTCGAAGCGTCCCAAAGCACCGGGGTCACGCTTCCGGCGAAGGCGGCAGGAACGGACCTGTTCCTTCCGATCGCGGCATTGTTGGCGTTCGCAGCGATCTTGGTGTTGTTCCTGGTAGCAAGGAGAAGGAAGAAGGAACAGTAAGAGATTCTCCAAACCTTTTTTTTCAACTTTTTTTATCTCTTCATGCTCAATCAATATCCACCAGTTGTAAAAATCAAGTCGGTAGAATAGAACATTTCCTGGCAGAATCATGAATCGAAAGCAGGTCTGTCCGTATCCGTCAATAACCAGTAGCCTTGCTCATCATTTGTAGAAATATGGTGTATGGTCACTGCACGGCATTAGGAAGAACGCCGTTAACAGCCGCATTCGATAGACACCTACCAACGCATGGTCCACGCCTAGCGACCTTCGGCACGTTCAGTGACCGCTTCGGCTACCTACTTCGATCAGGTCCCCAAGGGTGGCCGAAAGGTCTCTGACATGACATCGGATGCTGGCTTGGAAATGACATCGATGCCAGACTAGGTTAAGGCAATTAGTCTATTATGAATAATGTTAACAATTGTTTACTTATATTGAAAAAAGATAGCGCAGCATCTGACATGGGAATACGTCCAATCTCGGGACATGTGTTCCGGCGATATGAATATTCATAAAAGAATAATAATTAGACAATCCAAATCATAATTTCAAATCATGGAGGGACAAAAATGTCAAAGATCAATTTGGACACGACGACAGTGGAAAGTCGAGAGCAGCGGTTGGGCACAGTTATTAGTTGGAGCGGATCGGCATCTGACCTTGTCAAGGAATCGCGCCGTTCACAAAAGTGTGATGGGAATGGAAAGAGGTGCAGCCTCTGCGATTACAAAGGACCGTTCACTCAAGGTTCGACATGCAGCGAACAGATGGTCGAGTGCCAGGCGGGGAATGTAAGAGGGGCTGTGCTGATACAGCATGCGCCGATAGGGTGCGCCACCTCACAAAGCGTGTTCAACTCGATCTACAGAAATGGTCTGGCAATAAGAGGGTTGCCAGTTGAGAACGTGAATATCGTCTGTACCAACATGGACGAGGGCGATGTCGTATTTGGAGGATCGGCTAAGCTCCGGGGAACGGTCGAGGATGTATGGGACCACTATCACCCAAAAGCGATATTCATCGGGACCTCATGTGCCTCTGGCATTATCGGAGACGATGTGGATAGCGTCGCATCGGAATACACGAAAAGTCTTGGAATCCCGGTTATGCCCCTCTATTGCGAAGGATTCAGGTCCAAACACTGGAGCACAGGCTTCGATGCCACGCAGCACGGGATATTGAGGCAGATCGTGACCAGAGATCCGAAGAGGAAGCAGGAGGACCTAGTCAACGTGATCAACCTTTGGGGGTCGGACGTTTTCTCACCCATGCTCAAGAACCTCAACCTGCGCGTCAATTACGTGGTGGATATGGCGACCGTCGAGGAACTTGCCCAAATGTCAGAGGCAGCCGCCACGGTGGGATTCTGCAACACGCTTGGCACATATCTTGGGGAGGGCCTCGAACAGAGCTTTGGGATTCCATATCTCAAGTCACCTCAACCCTACGGCATAGCCGGAACGGATGCCTGGATCAGAGGTCTTGCCGAGCTGACGCACCGGGAGAAATTGGCCGAGGAGTACATCGCGAGAGAACATGAGCGGGTGAAACCCAAGATTGCCGAATTGAAGAAGAAGCTGGTGGATGTCAAGGGATTGGTCGCCACGGGGTCCGCGTATTCCCATGGCCTCATCTCCGTCCTGAAGGAACTTGACATACAGGTCGACGGCTCCTTGGTGTTCCATCATGATCCGATATACGACAGCGGCGATCCACAACAGGATTCCTTGGCACAGCTGGTGAAAAATTACGGCGACGTGCCGAACTTCCTGGTGAGCCTGAGGCAGCCGTATCAGTTCTATACGCTCCTAAAGAAGGTCAACCCCGATTTCATTTTGATCAGGCACAACGGATTGGCGCCCACGGCCTCCCGCTTGGGGATACCGGCCGCACCATTGGGAGACGAGCATGTAGCGGTCGGCTATGAAGGCATCCTGAATCTGGGAAACATCGTGCTAGAGATATTGAAACGGAAGACCTTCCATAAGGACGTTGCCAAACATACGATCTCTCCCTATTCGAAATGGTGGCTGGAGCAGACGGACCCGAACATCATGGCAAAACATCCGGAGATAATCTGGGAGGGGTCACAGTGACCAAGTAGCCGAACGCAAGGTCGGATTCGATAAGCCAGGTCAGATACGGATGTGCATTGGGAGCGATGTATTCCGTGGTGGCTATCCCCGGGGTGGTGCCCATAGCGGACTCCGGTCCCGGATGCGCTGACAAACAGTATACCAGTCTCGCGCACATGAGCGGGTACCAGGGGAGCGGGCGCTTCGGCGGGGCCATTCCACCGAGCGTTAACGCGACGCAGGAGGAGGTCGTCTTCGGAGGTGCGGAGAAACTAAGGCAATTGATCCAGGCATCCGTCAAGGTATTGGACGGAGATCTCTACGTCGTTACCACCGGGTGCATCGCCGACATCGTCGGTGATGATGTCGGGGCAGTGGTCGAGAAGTTCCAGAAAAAAGGAGTTCCGGTGGTATATGCGGCGACAGGCGGATTCAAAGGGAACAACTTCATCGGCCACGAGTCGATAGCAAAGGCCATCATCGACCAGTATGTCGGAGACTATAGTGGGGAGAGAGAACAGGGACTTGTCAATGTGTGGGCGGTGTTGCCCTATCAGGATGTGCACTGGAGAGGGGACCTCGCAGAGATAAAGAGGATACTGGAAGGTATCGGGCTCAAGGTCAACATTTTGTTCGGCAACAGCTGCAATGGCGTTTCCGAATGGAGGTCGATACCACGCGCCCAGTTCAACCTGGTGATATCCTCCTGGTATGGGCTCTCGGTGGCGGAGCACCTCAATGAGAAATATGGACAGCCATATCTGCACATCCCATCGATACCGATCGGGTCGTTGGAGTCAAGGAAATTCCTGGAGACGGTCTCCGAGTTCGCTGGTCTTGACCCGAAACGGACCGAGGAGTTCGTCACCTCCGAGGAAACTGAGTTCTACAAGTACCTGGAGCAGTTCTCCGATTTCTATTCGGAGTACTGGTGGGGAATCCCGTCCAGATTTGCCGTGGTCACGGACAGCTCATATGGATTGGCCATAACCAGGTTCGCGGTCAATCAGCTCGGCCTCATACCATCTTTGGTCATCGCCACGGAAAATCCCCCGGAGGAATACCGTGAGATGATCAGCAATGAATTCAGACACATCTCGGATGACATCTCCCTGGACCTCAAGTTCATCGAGGACGGTTATCACATATCGAGTGAACTGAAGAACTCGGCTGAGAAACCGGCCATGATCTTCGGAACGACCTGGGACAGGTACGTAGCAAAGGAGCTGAAGGCCACCGTGGTGGAGGTCAGCTTCCCCGCTTCATATGAGGTGGTACTGTCCGGTTCGTACGTTGGATACCGAGGCGCGTTGCTGTTCATGGAGAAGATATTCACAACTGCCATAAGTGGGAGCGCGTGAAACCGGAGCAATTGGCTGGAACAAACGGCAGGAAGGACACGCCCTTTCAAACTATTTTCATACCCCTTTTCATTCGTGGGATTCGAATAACATTCATTCGAGGTGACTGGCTTTGAAGAATGGAACTTGTGCTGTCAAGATAGGCGGATACAATCGACTGATCTGCCCACATGACGGTCAGTTAGGACAACATTGTTTTTCTCAAGGATGCCGTTGAGCAGATCCAGAGCGGACGCAGCAACGACGATGAGTATGACCTGTTTACTCGAGAGAGGCCATCTAGCGTATTAATCACAGTATCCTGAACACATCCAGATGGGATAATAATCCTAGTTCTGGAGAATAAGGGTACTGGATAGGAAAAGTGGTGGGTCTGCCCGGATTTGAACCGGGGGCTATAGGTCCCGAACCTACAATGTTACCAAGCTACACCACAGACCCAGTGGGATAATGGGGAATAGATACGAGTATTAAAAACCTATCTGCCTCTCCTCCATTTCCCTCTTGCTTGGTTTATATCCTCCGAGCCTTGTTCCCGTCCAACCACACTCAAGTGTGAAAGCTAAGGTTGATCCAAAGGATTTTCCTTTCAACGAGTGCCAGTTGTCTGCCGTGGCGATTGCCCGAGTTTCAGGTGGCATTACAGACTTGCAACTAAGCTCCTCCTCTTCCTCGGGTCCCCGAATAGACCCGGATTCACCGCTTGTCGCATTTGGCTTACTGGCTTGTAGCCTACCCAATTCAGATATACCGATTTGGGCGATGTTCCTGGCTGCATTCAGATCCGCATCCATCTGAAAGCTGCACTCAACGCACTTGAAGTTAGGGCCTTTTCGACTCTTACGGTTGGTATTTCCGCATTTTGAACATTTCTGGGATGTGAACATTCCGTTCACCACTAGAACTTCTTTACCCAGCTCCTCGGCCTTATACTCAATATCTTTCTGTAACTCCCAATATGGCCATACCGTCAGATCGCGGCGTACTTGCCATATTGGGGAACGTTTAGATCTTATGCCGGTCAAGTCTTCCAGCACGAATGTTCCAAAGGGCATCGATACTATCTGCTTTGCGACGCGGTGGTTCTCACAAGCAACGAACCGTCTTTCTCTTCCTGCCATTTTCTTGAGTTTTCTCTTTGCAGAATGAGTGCCTATTGCTTGCAATTTCGCCCTCAGATAGGCGAATTTTCCTTTGACCCGTTTGACTTCGCTGGAGTTGAAAAACTTGTTATTCGAACATACGGCCAGGTTACGAAGGCCTCTGTCGATTCCTAAGACTCCTTGTTCCGTTGCCTCCGGAATTTCATTGTTCTCGAGGACTACGTGGAGGTAGAAGTTATTGGATTTATTTTCGAACCTCAGATAGGTACACCTAACCTGCCAACCAAGGTATCTTGCAAAATGTTTTGGGACCTTGAAAGAAGCCAAGACCCGAAATTCAAATGCCTGAATAGAAGCGTATCCGCTCTCCAGATAGACGCTTGCCCCCCTCCACGGGTACCTAATTGAGGACAGGGGGGATTTCTTTGGTAAGACCTCGAATTTCGTGCTCTTCAATGCTTCGGTGGCCATGAAGCAAGCTGTCTGGACCATTGAAGCAGGCAGGCCAGGAAGGTTCTCCCTTATTTTGCTATACATAGCCATCGAGTTACCGATCTTGCTAGCTTCCTTATTTTCGAACCCATATTCCGCAGACATGTTGTAGGCCTGGGCGAACATCTGCATCGTTTTCAGCAACCTCGCCTTGTCCTCCTCGAAGCGAGGGTTGATCCGCAAAGTTATGGTCCGATACACTTCCAACCTCAAACACCAAGGGATCGATCGAGGTCTTTACTCTGACGGTGAGAGGTGACCGAAACTATGATTCCTCTGGGAACTCTGGGCTAGCTTTTTCCCCCGCTCTCAGAATGCCTGGCTAATTAATATCCTAAAAAAAGTAATTATGTGGCATTTTTCGGACTCTGAAACTGCCCTCGTATCAACCAAAAGCCTACATATGGAATCGTCGTAACCGGCAAACGGTGCTTAGTCGACCGGCATTTCATTATTATCCACATAGTTCGAACTTCTCATATTGTCGTACCTCACCTACGTCAATTATAAATACCGACCAAGAATTAACCGGCCTCCATGCGGGAGCAGCTCAGGGAAAAAATGGCTGGCGAGATCGTCCTGTCCGTGGATGCGGGCAAAACGATCAGGAAGTGGAGGGAGGAGTTCGGGGTCTCCCAGCAGGAGCTGGCAAAGTACATGGGCGTTTCCCCGTCGGTCATCAGCGATTACGAATCGGGAAGGCGCAGATCTCCCGGGATCGTCATCGTCAGAAGACTGGTCGATGGTCTGATCGCGCTCGATGAAGCGTCAGGCGGCAAGATTCTGAAGAAATACGACCTGGCCGAGAAGAGCGATTGCATCATCAGCATAAAGGAGTTCAAGTCGTCCTTAAAGGCATCGGACTTCGTCCAGACGATCGAGGGCGAGCCGCTCACCAAGAGCGTCAGCCTGGATATGGACATTCACGGGTTCACGATCATCGATTCGATGAAGGCCATCACCGCGCTGAGCTCGATGGACTACCTGAAGATCTACGGTTGGAGCAGCGAAAGGGCACTGATCTTCACTGGGGTCAAGTTCGGCCGTTCTCCAATGATCGCGATACGGGCGCATCCGATGAAACCGGCCTTGGTAGTGTACCACCGCCCGGAACACGTGGACGACCTGGCCATACGCCTGGCGACGCTGGAAGGATTACCGCTGATCAAGACTACGTTACCGATCCAGACCCTCGTGGAGAGGTTGGAACGGATAGAGTAAGGAGGAATATTCAATGGATGTGGGTATTGTAAGCTACGGAGCGTACGTGCCAAGGTACAGGATCGGGCCACAGGAGATCGGCCGGGTCTGGGGTGCGGATGGGGAAATGATGTCGAAGAACCTTCTGATCTTTTCCAAGTCCGTCCCGGCCCCCGATGAGGATGTTATAACCATCTCTGTGGAGGCGGCACGCGCCATGATGCGCCGGACCAATGTGAACCCGCAGGAAATCGGGGCTTTGTATGTCGGCTCGGAATCCCACCCCTACGCGGTGAAACCGACCGGGACCATAGTCGCCGAGGCCATCGAAGCCTCGCCGAACCTTACAGTGGCCGATTTCGAGTTCGCCTGCAAAGCGGGAACGGCAGCCATCCAGGTGTGCATGGGACTGGTTGGTTCAGGAATGATAAAGTACGGTGTGGCCATCGGGGCCGACACTTCCCAGGGAGCGCCCGGGGATGCCTTGGAGTACTCCGCTTCGGCCGGCGGCGCGGCCTATCTGATCGGTTCCAGCGAGATCATCGCCAGGATCAATTCGACCTTTTCATACACCACTGACACCCCGGACTTCTGGAGGAGGGAGGGCCAGCCCTATCCGTCCCACGGCGGGAGGTTCACCGGCGAGCCTGCCTATTTCAAGCATATCACATCAGCGGCCAAGGGCCTGCTGGCCAAGGTTGGTTCCAAACCGACCGACTATCAGTACGCCATCTTCCACCAGCCGAACGGCAAGTTCCCCATGCGGGTGGCCAAGCAGCTGGGCTTCACGGAGAAGCAGATCGAGACAGGACTGTTGACCCCGGTCATCGGCAACACCTACTCCGGAGCCGTCCCATTGGGACTGGCATCGGTGCTGGACGTGGCGAGCCCGGGCGACCGCATCTTCGTCGTGGCCTATGGGTCCGGCGCCGGCGCGGACGGCTTCGACATCACCGTCACGGACAAGATCGCCGCATACCGGCGGGACGAGGCCCCCACGGTCAAGCAGATACTGGAGAACAAGAAGTTCATCGATTACGCCACGTATGCTAAGTTCCGCGGCAAGATCAGGCTCAAGGAGGGATCCGAGTGAGAGAGGTTGCAGTCATTGGAATAGGCGCCACCAAGTTCGGCGAGCTATGGGACCTATCGTTCCGGGAGATCGGCATACAGGCAGGATTGGCGGCGGTCTACGATGCCAACCTGTCCGGCGAGGACATCGATGCCCTCTATGTGGGCAATATGTCCGCGGGAAGATACATCCAGCAGGAGCACGTAGCGGCGTTGATCGCCGATTACTCGGGCATGGCCAGGGACAACATACCGGCGACCCGTGTGGAGGCGGCCGGTGCGTCCGGAGGCCTGGCGCTGCGCCAGGGATACATGGCGGTGGCATCCGGCATGCACGATATCGTCGTGGTGGGCGGAGCGGAGAAGATGACCGATGTCGGCGACAACGAGTCGAACGAGATCCAGTCATCAGCGGCCGATGAGCAATGGGAGGTCACTTTCGGAGCGACCTTCCCGTCCCTGCACGCCATGATCGCCCGCCGTCACATGCATGACTTCGGCACCACTCGCGAGCAAATAGCCCAAGTGGCGGTCAAGAACCACAAGCATGGCTCACTGAACCCGAAGGCCCAGTATCAGAAGGAGATAAGCCTGGATACGGTGCTCAAGTCGCCCGTGGTCTCGGACCCGCTCGGCATGTTCGACTGCGCCCCCAACTCTGACGGGGCGGCGGCAGTGGTGCTGTGCGCGATGGAGAAGGCCAAGAAATACACCGACACCCCGGTCAAGATACTGGCATCGGGCCAGGCATCGGACACGCTGGCATTGCATCACCGCAGCAGCATCGTCGGGTTCAACGCCACCAGGGTCGCGGCGGAACGCGCGTTCAAACAGGCCCGGCTGACGGCCAAGGACGTCAACTTCGCCGAGGTGCACGACAACTTCACCATATCCGAGATATTGGCCATCGAGGACCTGGGCTTCTTCCCCAAGGGACAGGGCGGAAAGGCCACCATGGACGGGCAGACGCTGCTCGGCGGCAAGATCGCCATCAACACCTCCGGAGGCCTGAAGGCGAGAGGCGATCCGATCGGCGCCACCGGAGTTGCGCAGATCGTCGAGGTCGTCACCCAGCTGCGCGGCCAGGCTGGAAAGCGCCAGGTGGCCGATGCCAAGGTCGGACTGGCGCAGAACGTGGGCGGGACCGGCGCCACGGCCGTCGTCCATATCCTGGGGGTGGCCTGATGACCACCGCCAGGTTCTGGAGGGAGAACGCCTCGCGTTACAACATGACCGGCGCCCAGTGCACCGTTTGCGGGAAGGTGCACTTCCCTCCGCGGTCAGTGTGCCCGACCTGTCACCGTAAGTCCATCGGGAAGATCGTGCCACTGAAGCTGAAGGGTGAGGGAGAGGTCTTCTCCTATACCGTGGTCCATGAGGCTCCGTCCCAGTTCGAGATGCAGAAGCCCTACGTCATGGCCATCATCCGGATGAAGGAAGGGGTCATGGTCACGGGCCAACTGATCGACATCGATCAGAACGAGCTTTCGATCGGCATGAAGGTCAGGGCGACCATGAGAAAACTGGGATCGGATGGGCCTGATGGAGTGATCCATTATGGCTACAAGTTCGCGCCGGTCAGGCAGTGAACGGCACCATCCCGGCGAAACCTCTTAACCCCTCATCATTTGTTTCGGCCATAAGAACCTGACAGCGTTCCGGGCATTCATGACAGGATCGACAGGGGAACGATCGCATGGCCGGTCCATACAGCTCCATGACCGGAGGTTTCATCTCACCCCAACACCTAGAAGGGTATGGCATCCTTCGCCACAGGCATCGGATCCGGGATGGAACGAAATGTCCGAGCTGAAGACCGTGGAGCACGTCGACCTCACCAGGTACATGGGAACATGGTACGAGATCGCGAAATTCCCGCAGAGGTTCGAAAAGGGCCTGGTGGGAGTGACCGCAACCTACTCGCTGCTGCCGAACGGAAAGGTCCAGGTCATCAATGGCGGATATGTCGGGGACCTCAGCGGCAGACACCGGACCGCCAAGGGCAAGGCTTGGGTGGTCGACACGGGTTCGAATGCCAAGCTGAAGGTAAGCTTCTTCTGGCCCTTCGCTGCCGACTACTGGATCCTGGAACTGGGAAAGGAATACGAATATGCGGTCGTGGGCGACGGATCGAGGAAATACCTCTGGATCCTTTCACGGACGCCCCGGATGGACGTTGCCGTGTATGACGAACTGCTCCAGCGCATCGGTGAGAAGGGATTCGACACATCAAGGCTGGAGAAGGATCCTCAGCAGAACGGCCATCGACAGGATGTCGGTTCCGGATGAATGATGTCGTCGGACCGGTGAGGGACCGTTCGTCCTACCCGACCGTCAGTTCGAGCTCGGACTCGAAGCCGACCATCTCCTCAGATACAAGCGGCTTGCAGGACAGCATCAGTTTGACCATGATCGAACCGGAGCTTTTCGGGCAGATCGAGACATCGACGGTCCTCTTCTCGCCCTTAGGCAACCGGTCGATGTCGGTCAGCCCCTTCACCTCGACATCCCCGACGATTTCCAGTTTGATCTCCCGGGCCGCTGCGATGCCGTTATTGGTGACGTGCAGGCGGAATTTGGCCCATTCCCCTCTCTTCGGCTCGTCCATGAAATCGATGTCGATGCCTATGTCCGGCATCATGAGCTCCTTCTGTTCCTCCACCTTTGCCATCGCCTCACGGAGTAGCGTCATCCCCTGTTTGGTATCGATGTTGCGAAGCGCGTCCGCCTTCTTCAGAATCTGTTCCGCCGCGACCACGGGCATGTCGGCCGCCCTCAACGTGTCCAGCTCGGCCTTCAGCTTATTACGGACCTTCTTGAACTCCTCCGTCGCGGCGGTGGCCGCGCCTATCAGGCGTTCGCTCTTCTGCAGGGTCCGGAAGGCCTCGCCGATGTCCTGCATCAGGAGGACCCCGGTGGCGCTGGTGTACAGCCCTTCACTTGCACTGACGTCCAGGCCGGTCCTTCTGGCCTTCTCTATCCCTTCGGACACCTTCCTGCGTTTCCGATCGAACTCATCGAGGGTCACCTGACGCAGCGTCCTTACGCCGACCGTCAGCATTTCCAGGTTCTTCGGGCCGAAGGTGCCGATCTTGATCTCCTGCAGCTTCAGCACGCTTGGGGAGAGCTTCGAACGGTCGTAACCGATCTCGGATAGAAGCTTGAACAGCTTGGTCATCTCGGCATGGTTACGGCCGGATTCACGTCGGGCAACATCCTGGAACTGTGCATTTGCCCGGTGCAGGTAAAGGGAAGACCTTTCGAAATCCATGGAAAGCAATGCCTCATCGGTCTGGTCCAGCAGCATGCCTATGTTCGTCCGATCATCACCTTCGTCCAGGAACTGGAAGTCATGTTTGAGAGATTGCAGCTCCGCCATCCTGGCCTCGAACATCTCGCGCAATTGGGTAAGTTCGTCGCGGCTCCGGAGGGCCAAAGCGCTGGCCTCTGCGAAGGCCTTATCCTTCAGCTTTTCCTCGGCTTTGGCCATGAGCTGCCTGAGTTCCTCTGAATAGACCCCGGACGCGGCGGCCTCATCGAACCTGGAACGCACCTCGACGATGGTGCGCTGGACCGAATCCCTGATCTCCTTCACCTTAAGCAGTTCGTCCTCGTAGTTGCGCACCAGCGGAAGCACGTCACGGAACCGGCGCTGGTTGATGCGCTCGTTGATGTCCTTGCGTATGCGGTCGACGATGACCAGGTCCGGCCCTTCCAGTTCCTCCCTTCTCATCTTCACGTCGACCTCGTCGAGCTTTCTGGAGGCCATCATGTCCATCAGGTGGGCCGCCTGGTCCACGGCACGCTTGGAAAGCTCCATGGCTAGCGGGTGATTGCCCTGCTTTTGGATGATGCGTGCCTGGTTCAACGTCTCGACGGCCGGCGAGACGTTCACACCCAGGTCCTGGATCGCCTTGAGGGTGGCCATGGTCCGTTCGATCTGTTCATTGGCCTTCTGTTCCATGAGCATCAGTTGGTCCAGCTCGCTCCTGGTCATCTGTGCCGCCCGTAGTGCTTCCAGATACCGTTTCTCAGCCAGCAGGCTGGCGGCCTTTGTTAGTATCTGTTGCGGTGAGCTGATGTCTATCCCGGCGCTCCTGGTTCTTTCTAGCAACGATCTGCATACCTCGAGCTCCCGCGAGATACCGGACGCCAGCTGGCCCCTGATCAGTTCGATGCCGCTGTTCATCGTCTTCAGGGCGGTCAGGTGGCCGTTCTTGCCTTCCAGCTCGGTGGCGGCCTGGATCGATGACATCGCTGACGAAGTGTCCAGACCGAGCGTGTCCATGGCCATCACCAATTCCTTGGCCTCCTCGATCCTCCTTGCCGCCATGAACGGGGCCACTATGACCTCGGTCTCGGCGTATGAGGCCGCGGAGGCGGCGCGTGCGTCCCCATACTTGCCGCTCTCGAACATGCGCTTGGTCTTCAGGAGCAGGTCCGTGGCCTTCCTGGTATCGATGCCTTTGGAGTCCGCCTCCTCGAGCAGGGTGGAGATCTCTACGATCCGGTCGTAGATCTCCACATGGACGCTGGTCAGCTGTTTGAGGCTCGTTCCCGCATCCTTCAGGTTCTCGAACGCCTTCTGGAACGCCCCCTCCTTCAACGCCCGGCCGGCCTCCTCTAGGAGGTGCTCGGGTTTCATGACCTCGACGCCCTTCTTGCGCTCCAATGAGATGGCGCGGGATGTGGAGGCCATCTCCCGGGTGAGCTCGTCAAGGATGATCGAATGGGAGAATTGGACGACGTCGTTGGCGGTGCGGAGGGCCTGCATGGTGCTGTTCTTGGCCCTCATCTCCTCCGCCTTGGCCATTTTGTCCTTGAGGGTGACGCTCTCGCAATTGAGCTCCTTGAGGATGTCGAGCATGCTACGGGCCTCTCCCAGCCTGGTCTCGAGGGCCTGCTTCTCCTCGCGGTTCAATGCCTCGGCCGCCTCCGCCGCCAGGTCATAGGCGTCAACGAACTCGTTCTTGTCCATCGCCTTGCGTGCCTGGTCCAGCATCGCCGAGGCGCTGCTGACGTCCATCGATCCCTTGTATGATTCCAGGTTCGCCCTCCCCTCGTCCAGGGCCTTCTGGACCTGGAACCGCAGCTTGGAATCCGTGGTCTCGGAGCATTTGGCGAGCAGTTCCGGGGCCACCGTGAACTCGCCCTTCTTGATGAGGTCGACGATCTTATCCAGCATCCCGTTCTCATCGGTGACGTCCACGCCTATGCGCGCCGCTCCGGCGAACTTGATCTCGATCGCCATCACGTCCTTGGCGTAGTGTTCCTCCAGCTGTTTGTTCAGCTCCGATTGTGCCTCCCGTAGCAATCCGGCTGCACTGACGAACTCATGGGACAGCGTGGCCCTCCTTGCCGAGTCCATGAAGCTCTTCGAAGTGGTGGTGTCCAGTCCAAGGTCGTCCGCCCTGGACATGGCCGTCCTGGTCCTGGAGAGCTCAGATTCTAGGTCGGCCAGGCCTTTCAGGGCGTTCCCTATCTCTTCCTCGGCGGCCGCCAACTGCGCCATGGCATCATCGATCTCCGAGGCGGACAGGCCGGCCCTCGCAGCCTCGATCTTCTTCGACGCACCGCCAAGGTCTATGCCAAGGCGCTTTGCGATGAGCAGTTTCGGGCGGAGCTTCAGCAAGGATTCGGATATCAGTACCGTCTCCTTCTCATGCAGTGCAGCTCTCACGAGTTTCGTGCCGTCGAGCGCCTCGTTGAACTTGAAATCCTTCAGCAGGTCCTTCTGGATAGAGATAGTGGAGTTGAGGTCCTTTATGTCGACCCCGTGGTCCTTGAGAGCCATCCCCCTCTTGCGGAGGGATTGGAGCTCAGTGGCGAATCCTTTGGTCAGCGCCTTCTGTTGTTCGCCTTCGGCCGATGACAGGGTGACGAACGCTTCCTCATACGAGCCTTGCTCCATCTGCCCCTGGGCCTTCTTTACCGTTCTTTCGACCTTTGACAGGTCCACTGTCACGTCGGGCTGATATCTGGAGACATCCATCAGGCTGTCAGCCCGGGTCTGGAATTTATCGGTGAGTGCCGACTCCAGCGATTCCAGGCATGATGCCAGCTTTTCCATGGAGGAAGGCACCTGCTCTTTTTCCAGCAGGTCCCGGGCCTCGGCCAGCCCCTTCCGCTCGGCGTCGACCACGATACCCTGCCCCTCGGCCAGGAGCAGGACAGTTTGAGCTTCCCCAAAGGCGGTGGCCATGTAGCGGTTGACGAACTTCTCCACCTTGTCCCACAGATCCTTGGACATGGCAAAGGCGTCCTCCAGCAATCCCTTGGCCAATGTAGACCTGGCTTCCTGAGAGATCTGGGCGAGGTCTTCGGCCTTCGCCCCTCTTTTCTCCACCAGGTTCCTCAGCTCATCGGCGTCCCCGATCATCGATGAGACCCGGTCCCTCTGGGCCTTATTTGATGTTTCCAGGCTCTTGGTGGACATGCTGACCGATGACCGGTAATCCTTTTCCTTGAAAAATGAGCTGGCCTCGGTCAAGAATTTCTCAGACTCTGCGGATGGAGCGTCTATCTTCTTGGCGAGCTTCAGGGAGTTCTCTGCTTGTACGAGCTTCTCCTCCGCAGCCTCGCGGCTCTTAGCTGCCTCCTTCGCTTTCTGCTCAATTTGTTTCTTGAGCTGCAGCTGTTTAATGTAATCTCCAGTCAAACGAGATCAGACCCGAAAGCCGATGCGACCATCCATTCCCCCATATGGGGAAAGGCTGTTGCTTTGCGATTACCCCTGTATCTGATATATCTTTTGCCAGGATTCCATTAAATGGTAATATGTCCAGATAGTTCAGCGCTTCAAAATTTCGACGAAGGCGACCCTTTCCAGAACAAGGTCCGCCCATTGCCCTTCCGGGACCGTTTTGAGCTCGTCCCGGTCGATGCCAAAGGCGACCGCCTTCTCTTTTGAAGGCAGTAGGACAAGGTCGTCCTTGATCAGTTTCAACCTGCGCAGGACCTCCGAGGGGTCGTCGCAATCGAACAGGACCAGTGCAAAATGCCTCATTCCGTCCTTTACCCCCATCTTCTCCTTGGCCTTGGATATCTGGCGTTCGCCAGACGCGAAGAGCATGGTCTCCATGGACACCGTCGTCGAGGCGTTGGTCCCCTGCTCCATGGCCCTTTTGGCATGGATCACCGCCGCTTCCAGGTGCGCCTTGCCGCAGACCCTGTCCGCGTCCATCGGGAGCACGTCGCAGGGAAGCGACTGGACCTGCTGCATGAATTCGGCGGCGCCGCACGCTTCCCCTCTCGCCCCCAGTATGAAGACCGAGTTCATGTCTTGTCCAACGGCAGGTGCGTATATATTGGTTTTTCCAGCCCTGTGGCCCTGCTCCAGAACCCCCCCGTCAAGACTCCTTCAGCATCTAGAAAGCATTAATAGGGCAAACGGGTTTTGTGGGCTCGTCTAGTTCATCGGTTTATTTGATGGAGCGCACCTAAAATGACACTTAACAAGGTCGTGGTAAGATCTCCGGCAACCATAGCGAACCTCGGTCCGGGCTTCGATGTTTTCGGGATAGCCTTAAAGGAACCGGCTGACCTGATAGAGGTACGCCGCACCAGCGAGCTGGGCGTCCGGGTGGAGAAGATAGAGGGCATAGGGGCCCACGGGGTCACGATCGACAATTCACGGAACACCGCCGCCGTCGCCGCCCAGAAGGTGTTGGAGATGGGCAACGCGGATTTCGGTCTCAGGATGAGCATCAAGAAAGGCATCCGCCCGGCCAGCGGGATGGGTTCCTCGGGCGCTTCCGCAGCGGGCGGGGCATACGCCGCCAACCTCATGCTGGAGAAGCCTTTCCCGGTCGAGAAGCTGGTCCTCTCGGCCGCCCTGGGGGAGGAGGCCTCTTCCGGCAGTCGTCATGCGGACAACGCCGGGCCGGCATTGCTGGGCGGTTTCACGATCATCCGTTCCTACGATCCTTTGGAGATCGTCCGGGTCGATCCGCCGGCGAACCTCGGCATTGTCGCGATGCTTCCATCCTTCGCTGTTCCGACCAGGGAGGCAAGGAAGGTTCTTCCCAAGTCCATCGACCTGAAGAGCCTGATATTCCAGGTCGGACACGCAGCATCGCTGGTCGCCGGAATGGCGAATAAGGATGTGAACCTGATAGCCCGCAGCATGAAGGACGTGGTCGTCGAACCGGCACGCTCCCAGATGGTGCCGCATCTCAAGGATGCGGAAGCGGCGGCCCTGAAGGGAGGGGCGCTGGCCTCATTCCTGGGAGGCTCCGGACCATGCATCGGCGCCATCTATGACATCAACGTCAGCGACGGGATCGAGATCGCCCGTTCGGTCCAATCCTTCTTCGAGAACCATGGCATCGACTGTCTGTCCTGGGTCACAACCTGGGGAGAGGGTTGCAGGCGGGTATCGGAATGAGCTATTCCATCAAATGCTTCGAGTGCGGCAAGGTCATAACGGACAACTTCGCTGATGCCTGCCCTCACTGCGGAGGACTGCTGACCGTGGAGATGGACCTGGAAAGGCTCTCCAATCTGAGACCGGCGGACCTGAGGAAACGTCCGATCGGTGTATGGCGGTACGCACCGCTGCTTCCAGCATGCGAGGCCAAGGCCATCACCCTGAAGGAAGGGGGCACCCCCCTGTACGATTGCCTTTCGATGGCCGCCAAGGCCAAGCTGAACAAGGTCTATGTCAAGTTCGAGGGGGCGAACCCGACCGGCTCTTTCAAGGACCGGGGCATGACCGTCGGGGTGACCCGGGCGGTCGAGCTCGGATGCAAGGTGGTGGGATGCGCTTCCACCGGCAATACATCGGCGGCCCTGGCCGCATACGCTGCCAAGGCCGGGCTGGAGTGTGTCGTACTCCTTCCTTCCGGCAAGGTGGCCGCCGGCAAGCTCGCCCAGGCCATGTTCTATGGTGCCAAGGTCATCTCGGTCGACGGCAACTTCGACGATGCGCTAAACATCGTGAAGAAGCTGGCGGCGGAGGGCGAACTGTATCTTCTGAACTCGATCAACCCGTTCCGGCCAGAAGGTCAGAAGACGGTGGCCTTCGAGATCATGGACCAGCTGGACTTCGAACTGCCCGACCGGATCATCCTTCCGGTGGGAAACGCCGCCAACATCTGGGCGGTGTACAAGGCGTTCACCGAGTACCGGCAGCTGGGCTGGATCGATAGGATCCCCAAGCTCACCGGGGTCCAGGCCGCGGGCTCGGCACCGATCGTGGACGCATACAGGCACGGGACGCCGGACTTCATACCGGAGGACCACCCGGAGACCATCGCCACTGCCATCCGCATAGGGAACCCGGCTTCGGGAAAGAAAGCGTTGAAAGCGATCTATACCACCGGAGGCAGCGCCATCGACGTCACTGATGAGGAGATCCTTTCGGCACAGCGCGTGCTCGGCCGTTCTGAGGGAATAGGTGTGGAACCAGCAAGCGCCGCCTCCATCGCCGGCATGCTCAAACTGGCCGAGATGGGCGAGATCGACAAGGACGAACGGGTCGTCTGCATCTGCACCGGCCATGTGCTCAAGGATCCTGACACGATCATCAAGTCATTCGGCAAGGTGCATCAGGCCAAGGCCGACCTGGCGTCGGTCAAGGCGTGCATCAACGCCAAGGACTGAACGATCGGTCCGTCCTCATGTCCAGCAATTTAATCGCCAACGAAATAACAAAATCTATTAGCATCAGCGCCGATACTCAGCCTCATCGGGGATTCCATTGGACCAAAGGCCGAGGTACAGGACGCACGTGCATGGGCTGGACGAGAACATAGGCGGTGGCATCCCGGAGGGAAGCGTGGTGCTCATCTGCGGCACCGCTGGAACGATGAAATCCTCCCTCGCCTATTACATGCTTTACACGAACGCCAGGGACGACGCGGTTCCCGGCCTCTATATCTCTCTGGAGCAGTCGCGGGACAGCCTCCTGCGGCAGATGCATGGTCTTGGATTCGACGGCAAGCTGAAGGCGAACCTGGACATCCTAGACCTGGGCGAACTGCGCATGAAGACCGAAGGATCGAACTGGCTGGATACGTTCAAGTACGCCATAGAGGAGACCCGTAAGCGTATGAACTACGACCTACTGGTCATCGACTCGCTGGGGGCGTTGACGCTGATCTCAGAGTTCGAGCGACCCCGGGAGGAGATCTTCCGGCTGTTCGAATGGTTGCGCTCCATGGCCATCACCACCATGGTGATCTCCGAGATGCCGGTGGGCATGTTCCAGTATTACGGCGGAGAGGATACGGACTTCCTGTCCGATGGGATCCTGCACCTGAGGATGGTGGACGTGGGAGAGACCGACGTGCAGAGACGGTTGCGCTGTGTGAAACTGCGGGAGACCGACCATTCCAGCAGCTACTACTCGTTCTATTACAAGGATAAGGGCTTCTTCATCACCCGGGCCATAAGCGACCTCTAGAAGTCCAGCAGACTGCTCTGGCCCCGGTCCTTTGCTTTCTTCGGGCTTTCGGGCTCGGCCTCCGCTTCGTTCTCAGCGATCTGCATGGGCGCCCCGGTAGGTGCTCCGACCTGTTTCTTGATGCTGGCGGCAAGGATATCGCTGATCCCGATGACCTTGGATATCTGTCCAGCATCCGCCTGACGCAACGCCTCCAGAGTGGTGAAGCCCTTCTTGAAAAGGGAACGCGCTCTTATCCTGCCCACTCCTTTGAGCTTGACCAGGTCGAGCAGTTCCGGTCTGACCCCATAGTGCAGACGTGTCATGAGCTCCGTCAATGGTGGGTATGCGTCCTTGTTGAAGATGTTGGCCATCTCCCTCATCGAGTAGAGCAGCCATTCCCCTATCTCGACCTTGTTCCGAAGGTCCCCGGGACCGATGCCGAGCTTGTCCAGTATCTTGTCCTCCTCGATCTCCATGGTCCAGTCCTCGAGGATGGTGGCGGTCTTCAGTTCCGCCAGGAAGAACTCATACTCGGTCTCGTCGTCCTCTGGAGGATCGAACACCAGTTCTCCCTCGCGCTTCATGACCAGGTCCTCAAGCCATTCCTTGTCGTTGCGCCTGATGAACATGGTGCGCATGTCCGGGGTCGAACATACCGCGTGGAAGAGTCCGAACTCCTTTCCCGGTTTATATGCTTCCAACGCCTGACGCATCCGGACGGCGGACATAGGGTCTATGTACAGGTCGGAGACCCGGCGGCCGAAGAACGTGGCCTTGATCGTCTGGTCCGGACCGGTCTTGATCATGCCTTCCTTCTCCAGGAATTCCAGGATATTGTTGGCCGCCTCCTCTATGCCGACGATGTTCGCCTGGTGCGCGAAGAAAGTGGAACCAAGGAAGTCCATCAGGCCCTCCCAGCTGCTGGCCGTGCCGCTGGCGATGGTGGAGAGCACGTGGCTTCGCATGACCGCCTCGTTGCTCAGTTTGGATATCACATCCTCCGGCTCTCCCAGCAGGTACGTGTCGCGGAGGAACGTCAGTTCATCCTCGGACTTGGCCAGCAGGATCGCCTCTCCGTAAGGGTCATATCTCGGGCGTCCCGCCCTCCCGCACATCTGCTTTATCTCCATGACCGGGATGGGAACGTTCATCCCATTGTCGAAACGATAAACGTCACGGATCACCACTCGGCGGGCCGGCAGGTTGATCCCGGCCGCCAGTGTCGGTGTGGCCACTATGCATTTGATCTTGCCCTTCTTGAACGAACCTTCAACCATGCGCCGCTGGTCATTGGTCAGCCCGGCGTTGTGGAAGGCTATCCCCTTCTTGACGCACGATTTCAAGGTGCGTCCGACCGAGGTGTGCTCCCCTTCCCCGTCGATCATCCTCTCGGTTTCCGGGTCGAGCTCGACACCTTCCGCCAGGTCCTTGGTGAGCTTGGAGAACTTGACCGCCAGCGATTCGGTCGACTTGCGGGTGTTGACGAAGACCAAGGCTTGCCCTCCCTCCTTGATCGCGTCCTTTACCAGGCTCCATACGGGGTCCTCCTCGAAGACCACCTTTCTGGTGCTGTTGTCGATGAAACGTACCGTTCCATCCAGGTACACTCCTTCCTTAAGCTTGACCGGTCTCCAACGATTAGCGATGTGTACGGCATCAAGCCATTCCGCCAGCTCCCTGGAGTTGTTGACCGTGGCCGAGAGCGCGATGATCTGGAGACCCGTGTTGAAGCGCTTGAACTTGGCCAGCGTGACCTCCAGCGTCGGCCCTCGGTCCGGATCGTTGATGAGATGGACCTCGTCAGCGACGACCAGGGTCACTTCGCGCAACCAGTCTGACTGGTGCCTAAGCAGAGAGTCAGCCTTCTCCGAGGTGGCCACGATCACATCATAGGATTGCAGGCGGGAATCCGGTGAGTCGAAGTCGCCCACCGAGATGCCCACTTTAATGCCTAATGGCTCGAACTTCCTCAGATCATCATACTTTTCCGTCGCCAATGCCCTGAGCGGTACGATGTAGAGCACCTTGCCATGGCGTTCGAGGATATGCTTCATCGCCGCCAGGTAGGCGATGAGCGACTTTCCCGAGGCGGTGGGGACGGCCACCACCAGGTTCTTGCCTGCCACCGCCAAGGGGGCGGCCTCTGCCTGAGGTGGATAGAGCTCGGTGATCCCTTCCTTTTCCAGGATCTCGATGACGCCCGCGGGAAGATCAAGTTCCTTGACATTCATTCGCTATTCCGGTCTCCTCGGCCTCTTCTTTCGCAAGGGGAGGTCCGGCATAAAGCGTTGTCGATTGGAGGATTCGTCCAAGGAAATCCGAGTCCCATGAGACATTCCGATGTGGTCCTCTGAAACCCCGAGAATCGCGTGCTGGATAGTGTCATTATATGATTATTTTTTCAAATAGCCTTATATAGCAGCGCTGTTATGGGATGAATTTGGAAGCCGGTGTAGTATGGTTGAAGAGAACCCAAAGGAAATAGCGAATCTTCCCGACGCAGAGACGTGGATAGAGACGCAGGATTTCACCACCACAGCGGACATCAAGGTCCCAGACAAGCTAGCCGACCAGGTCATCGGTCAAGAGGCTGCTGTAGAAGTGGTCAAGAAGGCCGCAGAACAGAAGCGCCACGTGATGCTGATCGGGGAGCCAGGTACCGGGAAGTCGATGCTCGCCAAATCCATGACGGAGTATCTGCCGAAGAGCGAGCTCCAGGATGTTGTGGCATATCACAATCCAGACGATTCAAACGAGCCGAAGATCAGAGTGGTCCCGGCCGGTAAAGGAAGGGAGATCGTCGCCGCCCAGAAGCGGGAGGCCATGCAGCGCAAGCAGCAAAAGACCTCCATGGTCACGATCATGGTCTTCATGATCGTCGCACTGACGCTGGTGCTATACATCGCCAGCGGGATGAAGGACACCAACATCGTCCTGATCGGGATCATTGCCGCGGCGATCATATTCTTCGCGATGCGCTACTCGGGCACCAGGCAAGAGAGCTATATGGTGCCCAAGCTGCTCATCACGCATGACGACAAGGACACAGCTCCGTTCATCGACGCCACCGGTGCGCACGCAGGTTCATTGCTGGGGGACGTCAAGCACGACCCCTTCCAAAGCGGAGGCCTGGAGACCCCTGCCCACGAGAGGCTGGAGGTCGGTGCGATCCACAAGGCATCGAAGGGCGTCCTGTTCATCGATGAGATCAACATGCTGAGGATGGAATCCCAGCAGTCGCTCCTCACAGCGCTGCAGGAGGGCAAGTTCCCCATAACCGGTCAGAGCGAGCGTTCTTCCGGCGCTATGGTCAAGAGCGAGGCCGTCCCGTGCGATTTCATCCTGGTATGCGCAGGCAACATGGATGCCATTCAGGGCATGCACCCCGCGCTCAGGTCGAGGATACGCGGTTACGGTTACGAGGTGTACATGCGTTCCACCATGGACGACACCGACGATAACCGTAAGAAGCTGATCCGGTTCGTGGCCCAGGAAGTGGCCAAGGACAAGAAGATCCCTCATTTCGACAAGAAGGCGGTTGCCGAGATCATCAAGGAGGCGCAGAGGCGCGCAGGCAGGCGGGGCCAGCTCACCCTCAGACTGAGGGAGCTCGGCGGTTTGATCCGCGTTTCCGGGGACATAGCCCGGGAAGAGAACAAGCCGGTCGTGACCCAGCAGCACGTGTTCTCGGCCAAGAGGATCGCTCGCAGCCTAGAGCAGCAGATAGTCGACCGGTATATCCAGGCGAGGAAGGATTACAAGAGCTTCAACGTCGAGGGTGACCTGGTCGGTGTCGTCAATGGCCTGGCCGCGCTGAACTCCGGCTCAAGCATGACCGAGCTGTCCGGCGTAGTGCTGCCCATCGTGGCAGAGGTGACGCCGGCTCAGATAAAGAACGCTGGAAAGATCATCGCCACCGGCAAGCTCGGAGAGATCGCCAAGGAAGCGGTGGAGAACGTCTCCGCGCTGATCAAGAAGTACACCGGCGAGGACATCTACAACCACGACGTGCACATACAGTTCATCGGAACGTATGAGGGCGTCGAGGGGGACAGCGCCTCGATATCCGTGGCCACTGCCGTCATATCCGCCCTGGAAGAGGTTCCGGTGGACCAGACGGTAGCTATGACCGGAAGCCTCAGCGTCCGTGGGCAGGTGCTCCCGGTCGGTGGAGTGACCGCCAAGATCGAGGCTGCGGCCGAGTCGGGGATAAAGCGGGTTCTCATCCCGCGCGCCAACATGAACGACATCGTGCTCGAGGAGCGCTACGTAGGGAAGATAGAGATCATCCCGGTGACGAACATGGGCGAGGTCCTGAAGTACGCACTGGTCGGCGGTGTCAAGAAGGAAAGCCTGCTCAAGAAGCTGGCCGAGCTCCTGGAACACAGCGCTCCGGTCATTGCGGCCAAGCCTAACCTGCATTAAACCTCAACAAACCCATTCCTTTTTCCTCTTTCTTTTCGATATTCCACTGCCCCTTGCATCGTCCACGTTACCTTGGATCGGACGGCCGGTCGATCCGGCAAGGGTCCTAGCGTTCCATCTTCCGATTTCATTTAATCCAGATCGACCATTGCCTTTCCATGCCGAGAGAAAGCAAGATCATCCGATTTTTCCGTATCCTCGCCGACAAGTATGATGCTAAAGTTCAATATGATCCGATGGCGCCCCAGAGATCCGCGTCGGACCTGATCGTCACATTGACGGTATATGGACAGAGGATGACCTTCATTTCCAAAAGTAATGAGTTCCAATCGTTCTGCAACGCCCGTGCACTGGAAGAGCTCGGAGAGAAGTTCACCAAAGCGAACATGAACGCCCTGTTCCTTCAATTGGAGACCATAGCGACGAGCGATCGGGCGATCAGGAATGATGTTTCATGTTGTGGATGCGGCGACCTCACTCCCGAATTAGACGATGAGTAAGTTCGTTATGCAGTAGTAAGAATGGATAATGGCCCCATCCGGGGCCTGGTTTGCATTTCTTGTGTATGGGTCCCGTCTAAAGGAGGACGCAGAACTCATTGCCCAGACTGTCTGGGACAGCGAAGTGCATGCTCAATATCTGACCCATCTCCGGGATCATTTCGACGATGACCTCGTCGCCGGCCGGTATATCCAGGTCGGAGATCGTCAACATCAGAAGTTCTCCCTTCTGGACGATCGTATCATCCGTTCCCATGTAGGTGACCGTGGTAAACAGATGGGTGCTGTTCTGGAAAAGGTAAGGCGTCTCACCATATTGAGTGGTCACGAAGATGACGATCTTGGTCAGATCGATCGGGTTGCTGCCAGGTGACAGCTTCATCATGAACTGCAATTCTGTGAGATTATTGATTTTGTAGTGACCAGTGGCGTCCACGACCATGAGGCCGTCGCAGAGGTTCCTGACAGTATCTTCAGCCACCGAGGCTGCCTGGTCTCCGGTGTTGTTGACCGTTCCAAGGATCACCGTGCCCGCAGCTCCGGTTGTCAGTATCGAGGCGATGACGATCATCATCGACCCGGTCGCCATTGCCCCCCTCTTATTATAAGACGCTTTCGTCATGATTATCAGACCCGGATTTATGAGATATAATCTATGCGGCTCATTTATAGTATTATTATCATTATTGATAATCATTGTGGATTAATTGAGTTATCAATAACTCCAACTCAGAATCGGGCTCTGGCATGTATTGTCCGGTCACTATTCTTATATCTTGTCAACCATTAATGGCGTTGACAAGAAAATGAACAAACCGGAGCATTTCTCGAGCTGCCTGCTGATAGGGCGCTTCCAACCTTTCCATAAGGGGCATTTGGAGGTGGTGCGGTCGATCGCCAAGAAATGTGATTCGTTGATCATCGGCATCGGCAGCGCACAATATTCACACACCTATGACAACCCGTTCACCGCCGGAGAGCGGCACCTGATGATCTCCCGGGCCTTGAAGGAGGAGGGAATGGGGGAATACTTCCTGGTGCCCATCGTGGACATCAATCGTTACGCGGTATGGGTCTCCCACGTGGTGTCGCTCGTACCGCCTTTCGAAGTGGTGTTCACCAACAACAATCTCACCCGCAGGCTTTTCTCAGAGGCGGAGTACCAGGTCAGGGACTCGCCCATGTTCAACCGCGAATCGTATTCCGGGACCGAGATAAGACGCAGAATGTCGGAAGGGGATGACTGGAGGGACCTAATTCCAACGGCCGTCGCCAAGGTGATCGATGAGATCGACGGCGTCAACCGGATCAGGGACCTTACCCCTAGAACCAGAACGAAGGTGGAAGATGACTCTGGAGCAGGAACTGGGGAATATAGCTAGGGCCAAAGGAATTACCGTCTCCCTGGCCGAATCGTGCACTGGTGGGCTAGCCAGTGACCTGGTCACCAACGTTCCGGGGTCCTCGGCATATTTCTTGGGAGCTTTGATCTGCTACAGCGATCGCTCCAAGATAGAAATGTTAGGGGTAAAGGAAGGCACGATCACCTACCAAGGCGCGGTGAGCGAACAGTGCGCACTGGAGATGGCCGTAGGGGTCAGGAACCGGTTCCACTCGGACCTAGGGGTTTCGGTCACCGGTATCGCCGGTCCCGGAGGGGAAAGGCCTGGTAAGCCGGTCGGCCTGGTCTACTTCGCCGTAGATGATGGGGAAAACGTCTGGACCGAAAGGATGTTGTTCGATGGAGATCGTGCCAGGGTCAAGCGTTCCGCGGCAGACTACCTGATAGGTCTGATAATTAGAGCGCTCTCCTGATCGACAGAACGGCAATCCGTAGAATGACGAAACACTTTTAATCCAAGTAGTCATATAATGGTTAAGGATGGAAGGGTATGGATGCACCAGTGAAACGGATTCCTACGGGAGTGGCTGACTTCGATAATATCATAAGAGGTGGCATGCCCGCTGGTTCCGTGGTCCTACTCCTAGGTGATCTGGGAGCAGGCCAGCAAGAATATGTGTTGACGTCGGCGGCCAAGATATCACTGATCAAGGAGAACCCGGATTCGGCCGAGTTCTTTCTCGGCCACAGTGTCAAGGGTCAAATGATGCCGGAAACGATCCATTACATCACGTTCTCGAGATCGAAGGAGGACATCCTGCGGGAGATCGAGATGTCCTTCAACGAGGACTTCTATGAATCGTTCCAAAGGAACGTCATTTTCAAGGATTTTTCCTCCAAATACTTCAGGCAGACGCTGGTTCCCAAGAGCTGGTCCGGGGACACATCGTCCGCGCTGTTCTCGAACAACAACGGCGACGACGAGAACGTGCTGGAGGGGCTGGTCAATTACCTGGACCAGAATGCCCCCAGGAGCATGGTGATCATCGACTCGCTCACCGATCTGGTCCTTAACCAGAAGATCGACCCCAAAGACCTGGTGGCGGTGCTCCGCGGCATGCAGCGGGTGAGCAAGAAATGGGGCGGTGTGGTATATTTGCTGCTTACCAAGGACATCATCGATGACCGGATGCAGCGCATGATCACCGACTCAGTGGACGGTGCACTGGTCTTTGAGTGGAGCCGTTTCGCAACCTCTTCGAAGAGGCAACGCTACCTCTACGTTGAGAAGTTCATGAGCATACTACCGCACCTGGATAGGGCGCGCATTGCGAGGTTCGCGACCACGGTCACCGCGCAGAGCGGTCTGGTGGTCATCGATACGGAAAGGATTGGGTGAGCAAAATGGACCGAGTAAAGACCGGAATAGACGGACTGGATGAGCTCCTCGAGGGGGGCGTCCCGAAGTCGCACACATTCGTGGTGATGGGATCGTTCGGTACTGGAAAGACAACGTTCGGACTGCAATTCCTCAATCAGGGTCTGGCAGGAGGCGAGAAGGGGATCTACATCTCCCTAGAAGAGGACCAGAACTCGATCATCGAGGACGCCAAGTCACATGGCTGGGACCTCAAGCCGTTGATCGACTCACAGAAGCTGGTTATAGTCAAATTGGAGCCGAACGACGCCAAGACGACGATCTCGAGGATCAAGAGCGAACTGCCCGATTTCATCTCCAAGTTCGGGGCCACGCGGATCGTGTTCGATTCAGTGTCATTGCTGAACATGCTGTTCGAGGACGAGCACGAGCGCAGGATCAACATATTCAACCTATCGCAGATGATCAAGAAGACGAACGCCACCTGCCTGATGACCGCCGAGACCAAGGACGATAACCCGCTGGCCTCCAGGGATGGACTGGTCGAATATGTGGCTGACGGCGTAATATCGCTAAGATACGTGGACCGGGTGGAGAGGAGCGAAATGCAGCTTTCTCTCCGTATCATCAAGATGAGGCGGACGTCCCACTCCAGGAAGATCACTCCCTACGAGATCACCAATAAGGGGATCGTGGTCCACGCCGGCTCGGAAATGATCTGAGCCAATTCCACATCCGCATGAAGACCGGGCCAACAGGCAGGCTTACATCAATGATCCTAGGCCAGCCGTTTAGAAGAATTTTGCCTGAGCTCACAATCCATGGGCAATTCCGTTGCCCTGGTGTGAATTTACCTCGAGACCAAGATCGGCGGTGCACGCCAGAAAAGAATATTAGTCACGTGCAGATTATTGGCCGATGTCAGACAAGCGGCTCTTTCGCGTGGGCAAGGTCAAGAAGGTCTACGAAGTAGACCCCCACACCCTGGAATTCGAGTTCACCAACAATATCTCCGTTTTCGACAAGATCATCCCGACGGACATTCCGTTCAAGGGTGAAACGTTATGCCGGACGTCGGCCCATTGGTTCAAGCTGCTGAAGGAGAACGGCATCAATTCCGACTTCATCGAGATGAATGCCCCCGACCGCATGCTTGTGAAACGGGTGGAGGTAATCCCGGACTATAGCAAGCTGAACCACAGGACCGCCAATTATCTGATCCCGCTGGAGTTCATCTGCCGCCACTACAATGCCGGTTCCCTGAACGACCGGGTCAAGGAAGGTCGGGTAACGCCCGAGATGATGGGGTTCCCAAAGGGGCATTCTCCTGCCTACGGTGAGAGGCTCCCCAAGGACTTCATAGAGACCACCACCAAACTGGAGGAGACGGATCGCGAACTGACCAGGGAGGAGGCTATCAAGATATCCGGTCTCACCGAGAAGGAGTATGATCATGTCTTCGATGTCATCGGCAAGATCGACAGCATAATCGCATCGGAAGTAATGAAACGGGGATTGATACACGTCGATGGCAAGAAAGAGTTCGCCTATGACGAGAAGCGCCACCTCATGATCGTGGACACGTTCGGGACAGCGGATGAGGACCGCTGGTGGGATGCGGAGCAGTATGCCCAGGGCAAGACCGTCGAGCTTTCAAAGGAGATGGTCCGTCAATACTACAGGGACATCGGTTATCACGAGAAGTTGTACGCCGCCCGCAAGAACCATGCTCCGGAACCAGACATCCCTGCCCTGCCGCCGGAGATGGTGGAGAAGGTCTCTCAGATGTACATCGGTCTTTACGAGCGTCTAACCGGTGAGAAGTTCCGGTAGTTGTTTCTTCAAGCGTATCCAGAAAGCGGGCTTGACGGCCCCGCTTCGCTCCTATCTTCGAAAGGACGGATGATCTTTTTCAGATTGCCCTCCCCATCATAGGAGTAGACCTGATAATAGAACAGCCACATCTGGTTATACTCAAGCATCCTGAGCCTTGCGCTCATGGCATGCTCCACGGGGACGATCACCTCGAGGCGGCATTTGTTGATCAGGGCAACGTAATATTCCCGTTTCCGTTTCGGGTCATTCCAGCTCGAACCGGTCTCAACAAATTCCAGGCCGATCACGGAACCCTCTTCCAACATCTTGATGGCCGCCCGCCCATCCTCAAGAACGGACACCTCAATATTGGCCTGGGGAAAGAGCCGGGAGATCTCGTTCCTGATCATCCCCACACGGATTCCAACGACCTTATCAACCAGAGGATCGTCCATTAAAACCTCACTGATATGGTTTATTCGAAAACGACCTCTACCAGTTTGTTGCCCTCTGTGCAGACCAGGTCTCCCCGGATCTTTGAGATGCGCATCTTGGTGTGCTTCTCCAACCCTATTGGATGGCAGATGCGATAGTGAGCGCAACCGAGGGTGCGGCACTTGATGTCCTCGAAGGATATGGTAGACCCTTCCAGCGCGGCCTTCTTGCTGACCGAGCCTTGGATCTTTACTCTTTCGACCTCTGCGACCCTTACTCCGTCCTCGTGCATCTTGCATTCATGATGCACGTCACGGACCGATCTGATGCGGTAGCGTCCTCCCACATCAAGGTTGAAGCATACGGTCTTAAGCTTACATTCCTTGCATTCTGTGAGCGGCCCACGGTAGACAAATTCGACGCCTTCCTTTGCCTGTCTCTCTCCTATCAGTGTGACTATGACCATAAACTCACTCCCAGTCAGATAACCTTCGTTATCGTAGCGATCCTCTCGGCGGCCTCATAGGTCAAACCCATCCCCAGGATTGTGAACCTATCCTTCCTGATCTTGTGGGCCGTCACCAAGGCCTGGATCACCTGTTCTTTGGAGATGCCCAGCTCCTTTGCCGAGGTGGGTGCCCCGATCTTCATCAGCGCCGTCCTGATGCGGACCCAGTCTCCGCCATGCAGGTACATCATCATTATGCACCCGACGCCGCATTGCTCTCCATGCAGGGCCTTCCCCGGGGCTATTATGTCCAACGCGTGCGAGAACATGTGCTCTGAACCACTGGTCGGCCTTGAACTGCCCGCCACGCTCATCGAGATCCCAGATATGATGATCGGCCTTATGGCGATCCAGACAGATTCTTCCAGGTTCGGTTTGATCAGGTCCGCATTGTCTATGATGGTCTGCGCGGTATAGTTCGATAGGGCGTAAGCGGACCGGCTGAAGCTCTCGTAGCGCAGCCTTCTGGCGAACTCCCAGTCCATAAGCGCCGTCGAATTGGAGATGACGTCCGCACATCCCGATGCCAGAAGACGGTATGGCGATTTCGCGATGATGTTCGTGTCGGCGATCACTCCCAAGGGGACCTTGGCGTCCAACGACATCGATCCCTTATCGTTGCGGATCGAGGCACGGCTCGAGGCGATGCCGTCATGCGAGGCCGAGGTCGGAACGGACAGAAACTCACTGTTCGTGTTCTTCGCAGCCATCTTGGCCAGATCTATCTTGCTTCCGCCACCAACGCCCAATAGGAACCTGGCCTTAGACTCCTTTGCCGCGAGTTCCACTTTCTTGAGGTTATCATCTGTAGCCTCTCCGACCATGATGCACTGTACATCGTAGCCGTTCTTGAGCAATCCTTCGGATACAATATCCCCTGCGACCTTCATGGTCTTGTCACCGGCCACGATCAACGCCGTTCCAGCCAGGCCAAAATCCTTGCACATTTGGGGAATATCATCGATAGCACCGTGCCCCGCAAGAACCTGTCTGGGAAAAAGCATCGAACGAGCCTTGGTGAAGTCTCCCTCATCCATCCAAGCACCCTGAACGGAGGTTTATACAGATGCCCTATATTCAAGTTATCGGTACTTGCCACCGCCAGTCAAGGAAATCCATTCATGGTGATGGTGACAAATGGAGTCTGGGATGTCATAGAGAAAAGAGGCCTCCGGGAAAGCTCTGCAAGGTGGAATTTCAATGCTATTCTTAGGAGGAGAATAGGGGGTGAGCCTTCTCCGGACGCCTCTATGCAACTTCTAACTTCATTATAGTATTAGAACCTACTGAATCTTAAGATAATCATAAGATTATCGGAAAGACTTAATTATTCGAGATAATAGAGTAATGCTGGCTATGAATGATAATAGCTCTGATGTGACTAGATTGTAATTCACAATTATGTATAATGATACTCACGGATAAAAATTTTGACGAGAAATGTTTGACAAGGATCGGTGCACCGGTCGCCGTTAGTGATTGGCGGTTCGCCAATATGCAAACCGAGTAAGTTGTAGGCAGCGTCCAAATGGACCGCCAGACCCATGTCTTATGCAGATCCACAGACCTAATTCGTAAATCGTAATACGGTACATGATTTCCATATCGATGCTTTCATGTGCCAGAAGGTGTTTGATGGTCTGATCTCATTGGCGGAACAGGACGAGTCGGGGAAAGACACTGAGCCAAAGGATTTGCCCTCTCTATCCGAGAAGAATTATCGCTTCATCGATTCGACGCCAGTGTTGATGTGTTCGCTTGACCGGGAAGGTCTTCTCAAGTACTCTAACAAGGCATTCGAGACCGCTATCGAATCCACAGACGATCCGG
>DASXVU010000007.1 GCA_036504055.1 Methanomassiliicoccales archaeon
GGCGACCATCAAGGTCACTGGCGTTTCGCGCGATAATCTGATCGGCACGGACTTCTCAAACTACTTTACCGAACCGGAGAAGGCCAGAGAAGGATACCAGCAGGTCTTCGCGAAGGGCTATGTCACCGATTATCCGCTGACAATCAGGCACCGAGAGGGAAGGCATATCGACGTACTCTATAATGCCAGCGTCTTCAAGGATGTCAATGGGAACGTTATCGGCGTCTTTGCCGCCGCCAGGGATGTGACCGCGAGAAAAAGGGCAGAGGCCGAACTGGCCGAACAACGTCGCCGCGAGCTCGACCGGCTCGCCGAGCTGGAGAAGTTCCAGAAGCTCACGGTCGGCCGAGAACTCAAGATGGTCGAGCTGAAAAAGGAGATCGAGGAGCTGAAGAAGGAGATCGACGGCCTGGGAAAGGGAACCGTCTAGGAAGAGAAATCATGGTGGAATCGGGACCAAGACCAGAGGATGTAGAAAACATTCTAAAAAGATATGATTCACTTGAGGAAACGCACCGTGCGACCTTGAACATCCTAGAAGATTTCGATCAGGAGCGACAGAAGCTCAAAATGCTCCAACGGGCCACCATGAACCTCTTGGAGGATGTCGAGGAGGAGCGTCAGAGATCGGGGCCCATCCAGGCTGCTCTGCTAAACATGCTGGAGGACATCGAGGAGGAGCGGATCAAGACAGAGCTTGCCAAGACGAAGCTGGAAGCGGCAAACCGGGAGCTCGAGGCGTTCTCTTATTCCATTTCCCATGACCTCCGCGCACCCCTCCGTGCCATCAGCGGTTTCTCCCAGGCGGTACTAGAGGACTATGCTCCCCAGATCGACCATGAGGGACAGAGGTACCTCATGCTCATACAGGACAACGCCCACCGCATGGGCCAGCTCATAGACGATTTGCTTACGTTCTCACGGCTGGGCAGACAGCAGATGACTGATTCGGTCATCGACATGGAGAGGATGTTCGGGGCTGTGTTCGATGAGCTTGCTGCCTCGGAACCGGATCGCAAGATCGGATTCGATCTGAAGAGATTGCCAAACGCAAGGGGGGATGAGGCGATGGTAAGGCAGGTACTGGTTAACCTAGTTTCGAACGCCATCAAGTTCACGAAGACCCGAGAGGAGTCCATGATCGAAGTGGGTTTCGATCCAGAGTCGGGCGCCTATTACGTGAAAGACAATGGGGTCGGGTTCGACATGAAATATGTCGGCAAACTTTTTGGAGTGTTCCAAAGGCTGCATTCCGTCAAGGAGTTCGAAGGCACCGGCGTGGGATTGGCGCTTGTGCAGAGGATCATCTTGCGGCATGGCGGGAAGGTGTGGGTCCAAGGGACGGTCGACGCAGGCGCCACATTCTACTTCACATTGCCATCCAGGGGATTGACATGAAGGACAAGAGAGCGGTAGAGATATTGGTGATAGAGGATGACCCGAATGACGCGGAGCTGATAATCCGTGTCCTGAAGAAGGTCAAGCTAACGAACAACCTGGTCCTGCTAAAGGACGGAGAGGAGGCACTGGAATTCTTGAACCTGAATGACGAACATCCTGAAGATGAGGATGGTCAGCCCAAGGTGATCCTGTTGGACCTCAAGCTGCCCAAGGTCAACGGGATAGAGGTCCTGCGCAAGATAAAGTCGGATCAGAGGACCAAGAACATACCGGTCGTGATCATGACCTCGTCCAAGGAAGAGCGGGACATAAAGGAGGCCTATGAGCTGGGTGTCAACAGTTATGTGACAAAGCCGATCAACTTCGACGAGTTCGCCAAGGCCGTTGCCAACCTGGGAATGTACTGGTTGTTGCTTAACAAGTCACCAGAAGATTGAATCTGAGGTAGTTGTGATGATACGAGTGAAGGTCGTGATCCTCGAGGACAACGAATCGGACTTTGAGCTGACCAAGCGAGAGCTCCGCGACCAGATGTATGATTTCACAGTCATTTGGGCCCACGACAAGGTGGGTTTTCAGAACGCCCTCGAGCAACGGCCTGACATACTTCTGTTGGATTATTCCCTTCCGGGATTCGATGGGATAAGCGCGCTTAGGATCGCCCGGGAAAGGTATCCGATAATGCCGGCGATCATCGTTTCCGGCGCGATCGGCGAGGAGGTTGCCATCGATACGCTGAAGGCCGGGGCAACGGACTATGTGCTCAAGCAGCATATCGGCCGGCTCATGCCGGCGATCCATCGGGCGCTTCAGGAGGCGGACCGCCTGGCCGAATGCAAGCGGGCTGAGGATGACCTAATCAAGAGCACCCAGAAGTTCGAGTCGCTGTTCTCCTCGAGCAGCGAAGGGATCTGCTTGAACGAGATGGTCTTCGATGATACAGGCGATCCGGTGGACTATCGGATAATAGATGTCAATCCAGCATATGAAAAGATCACTGGTATCTCAAGGCCAAATGCAGTGGGGCGGCTGGCCTCTGACATCTTCGGAACAAAGAACCTACCGTTCCTGAAGACTTTTGCCAATGTATCGGAATCAGGCAGACCGGATTCCTTCGAGATATTCGATACGAAGATAGGAAAGCATCTGCGGATATCGACCTTCTCCCCGGGGAAGGGACAGTTTGCCAATCTGCTGCAGGATATCACCGACCGAAAGAACCTGGAGGCTCAACTGAAGCAGCGGGCTGATGACCTGGCGAGCACGAACGCCGAACTGCGGCAATTCGCCTATGTGGCCTCACATGACCTTCAAGAGCCCCTACGGATGGTCTCCACATACCTTGGACTGTTGCAGCGCAGGTATGAGCGTGACATGGCTGATGAGGCCCAGGAATACATCAGGTTCGCGATCCAGGGTTCGGTCCGGATGAGGGAGCTGATCAAGGACCTGCTGGAATATTCCAGGCTGGAGACCAAGGTCCGAGGGTTCTATGAGGTGGACATGAACAATGTAGTGACCGACGTCCTAACGGACCTATGCCCCTCCATCGAGATGCATAGGGCCAGGATAGAGGTGGACAGACTGCCGACCATTATCGCCGATGATGTTCAGATGAAGCAGCTTTTATCGAACCTGGTCGGGAACGCCATCAAGTTCCATGGTCCACGGGACCCGGTGGTGCACATTTCCGCGGTAAATGACCCGTCGTCTTGGACGATCTCAGTAAAGGACAACGGTATCGGGATTAACCCAGCCTACATGGTCAAGATATTCGATGTCTTTCAGCGCCTGCATACGAAGGAGGAATACGAGGGGACCGGCATCGGCCTTGCCATAGCGAAGAAGATCGTGGAAAGGCATGAAGGGAAGATATGGGTCGAGTCCGTCGAAGGCACGGGGAGCACGTTCTTTTTCACCATACCGAAGAGGAGCTGAGCATCGATGATGGTCAAGGTCCTGATCGTTGAGGATAATCCCGCCGACCTGCGCATAGCGGAAGAGATGCTGAAAGAAACTGGACACGTCGTGGAGATCCTTTCGGCCAGTGATGGCGAAAAGGCGATCGCGATCATCTGCGAGCTGGCAAAGGGAGGACCCGGATCGAAGAATCTTATACTCCTCGACCTCAAGATACCAAAGGTCGACGGCATCGAGGTTCTCAGGAAGATAAGGGAGATAAAGGGTAACTCGCGGACGATGGTGGCGGTCCTGACCGGTTCGCTCATGCCAGAGGATCGGGTCAGGGCTCTGGAACTGAAGGCGGATGCCTTCCTCACCAAACCTATGTCGATGGATGAATTCGAGTCGGTCACCGATGAGATAAAGGGCCTGTTGGCCTCTTTAGCACATCCATCAACTCAATAGGCAAGGGGCAAGGGAACGAGCTCCATGGCCCCATAATCGGTTGCCGATACGCCATCCGCTCCATAGTCCCTTACCAGTTCGAGCACGTCAGCCAGGGCTTGGTCCGGGACGATGACCAATACTTTTACCTGCTCCATGGCCGCTTGGGCATACTCCACCGCCACGTCGGTCCTTTTCCAGCTTTCTTCGCTCTCGATGAAGTCGTATTCGACGGTCCTGCCGCTGTCAGCGGTTATCGTGACAAGGCACCACAGGCCCGTTTCTCCTTCGAAATATATCTCCTCCGCTCTCATGGAATGGTTCCGCTTGTTGATGTCCGATAGGCGTTGCCGGACGATGTTCGGTAGATCGATGATAGCCATCAGCATCATTTCTTGGAGCGGCCGGTATACAACGTTTTTTATTGTATTGGTATGAGTTGCTGAGTCCTTCACCGCCACTAAGGGATGGGTTGCCTTACCGGGCGAAAAGTATTACATATTTCCTAGTTAGGATATGCAAGACACGATAGGGTTTTATATTTTTGTCGTGAATCATTGTTGACGGAGTTTTGCTATGTCGGATCTAGAGCTGATAGCCACGGGCGCGCCGGTCGTTGTGTTAAAGCAGGTCAAGGAGAAGAGGACCAAGGACAAGAAGAAGAACTTCGACAAACGCCCAAAGACCCAGAATATCAATCCCCGGAGAAGGTAGGAAACATTTCGCGAGTAAGCAATTCGTCGGGGTCCATCACGGTTGTCCATCGACCGCGTCGGTTCGGAGCCTCATTGATCAGAGTGGGGGAAATTGGGCACTCTCCTCATTGGCCATTGCGGTCCCGTTCGGATGGGGTTGCATTCTTGAGCAACATGTCGAGTATGGCATGCCGGTGCTCGTCATAATAGTAGATATCTCGGAGGATGTTCGGAACCACGGAGTGGAAAAAACCTTCTTCCTCCAGGTCACGGCAGTCCTTCTGCATCTCCTTCACGTTCCTGGTCCAAAGCATCACGATAAGTTGGTTCGGAAGGTTGCTGAACGAATAGGTCCGGATCACTCCGGCGGACAGTTTCTTGATGAGCAGGAAAGCGACCTTATCTCTTTCCACATCTTCCTTGATAATAAGGTGGATGTTCGTTATGGTGTCGCCTTGGGTATCTGGACTCCAGTGTATGGAGAATTGCACTAGGTCCTCTCCGATCAGTCGGTCCAGCCTCTTCTTGGCGGTCTTGACGGAAACACCAACCTCATCTGCCACCTCGGAGATGGATCGTCGAGCGTCATTTTGAAGCGACTTGACCAGCCTCAGGTCCAGTCTGGACAATGCATCCTTTGTGGTCGACGGTGGCGATGGGAGGATGCCCACCTGAGCGTCGTGGATCTGAGCCAACCTCTGGACCTTGGTGACGAACGATGACATATCGTTGGTGTCCCTCACGCCACCGTGGATATAGACATAATTGCCGCTGGCAATGAAAAAGACCGCCACGTCATTTTCCCGCTTCAGGGCAGTGGCTACCTCGTCCATCGAGGGGGCTCTGGACCATCCGAATATCACCACCCACATCCGGCCTTGTGCCTTCAGGGTCAGGAATGTACCGGTTCCGGTTATGTTCTCAGCATCGATGAGGGCTTGGACCCTCCGGTGGACCGCCTGCGGGGTAAGGCCCATGTTCTTCCCCAACTCGGAGTAGGACATGCGCGAGTTCATGAGAAGGCTTCGGCAGAGGGCCAGGTCTGTCTCGTCCATACAGCATCAATCATGTGGGCGTCCTTAAGCATTTGCTGCCGGTCGATCCAAGGCAGCACAATCGTCCCGGGAATATCATATGGAAAGGAAAGTTTGCGGAGCCAGGCTGGTTGCTAACATGACCATGTTGATCTCCCTATGTTCCGACCAAGTGCTCGCGTTTTGGTTCTTCGGGGAAGTCCAGAACCGGTCGATCTTGACTCCGATGAACGAGAACCTTTCGAGATCGATCACTTTTTGGAGCAGATCGGCCGAGGGGTGCCTGTCCGCGTCATGGGCCAATGAACTCCTCATTCTGGGCAGAACTTTCATTCCTATTGAAAGCCCAAGCTCACGGAAAGCGAGCCTGCTCTCAGCATCCATCTCCAGATCCGTTTCTATGGCGAAATATCCGACGCTTACCAAAGCAGCATCGATGACATCTTCGAGCAGACCTTCTTTCATTCTACCGCCCAGCGCGACGATCTGCGAGATCCGGGAAGCATCGATGAGAAGTCCGCCCATGCCTAATGGATCATTCGTAGTCATTCTCTCGGGTCCCAGAATATTCGCCATATCCTCGATTTCCTTCGCCAGGCCAGGATATTCTCCCTTCTTTTCCGGCGCGGTCATCTGAAGCTCGTTGTATGTTACATATCCATCGAGAGGATCGTGCTGGCCCATGGATGTGACCAACGGATAGCTCAGATCGATGCTCATCTTCCAATACATCCTCTTTCGGCCCCCAGATAGCGGCGAGTAGCAGAACGCTGAGCTTGCCTTCTTCGCCAGCTCGATGGCCCAGGTCGAATACTTCGGATCGGAGGTCACTCGATAGACACGGTTGAGCGCATGCATCCATTTTGTCAAGTAGTGATAGTACTGGCCATCCTGCTCCCACTCCAGACGCTCATTGATCGGGTCTTCGGGCTTCCGTTCCTTCAATTTCTTCCCTATCCGCAAACCGCCTGCGGTGGGGTGGAACTCTCCTTCCTCTTCTCCTAAACCGCTGATCCATCCCTTCCGGTCATCATCATCACGATGCCGCCCAAGCGTGTGATGGACTTGATCGACCAGATGTAAAGCGAGTTCCATAAAGGCTCCATCTGACGTCTGTCTGTAGAGTTCCAGATAGTTACACACGGCGAACGCGTCGGTCCAGAGATATCTTTTTGGATGTGGGTTGCTTGGTTCCAGGCCAGTTGATCGAGCATAATCAGTCATGATCTCTTCCACATACTCAAAGGCCTCAGGATTTTCCATGCATTCACCACTAATCGGATCCGTACTTATTTGAAAGTCCCATTTCGTTGGGACCATACCTCGTTGACCATCGACGATTCTTGAGCTTACGGTCGAGTGCAATAGCTTGGTCATTCATCGGATAATAACATTGGCATCAATGGAATTCGCCAGACGCATCTCATCAAATCGCTATGACGGATCATCCGATCGATCAAGAACCAAAAATCTCATTTTCTCCATAGATATTTAACCTTCCAGGTTCGAGGCTTAATTGAGGAATGGAGGTGTCAATTCTGATCAGAGGCATGGAGTGCACCGATGCCGGAATTTTCAACATTGATCGGTGCCTATCATTCATTTTGGATATCGATCATGATTGTACATTTGTCGTCATCTCCGAACATACAAACAGCTTATGTAGTGCAATTCAGCTCAGTGTAATACAAATGGCTAATCAGGCTGTTGTACTCCAAAACGGAGGCATGGACTATGAGTTCAAAATCTGGCCCTCAAGATGGGAAATGGGCAACGACGACAGATGAAGAAGGTCATCGTCCGGAAAAGAAAGAGAAACGTAGGAAGGCCATAAGCAATGAGGAAAGGAAACGCATCATCAAATGGGCCATATGGCAAGCGATAGTGAAGCTTGATCCGCGTCATACGATCAAGAACCCAGTCATGTTCGTGGTCGAGATTGGT
Organism: Methanomassiliicoccales archaeon; assembly: GCA_036504055.1. Classification (NCBI taxonomy): domain Archaea; kingdom Methanobacteriati; phylum Thermoplasmatota; class Thermoplasmata; order Methanomassiliicoccales; species Methanomassiliicoccales archaeon. The sequence goes on from DASXVU010000007.1 coordinate 7,421, forward strand.
AGCACCATCACATCCATCCTATTCGTCCAGGCACTAATCGGCAACGGTGACGCTTCAGCTCCTTTCATTGGTCTGATATCCGTATGGCTTTGGTTCACGGTCATTTTTGCGAACTACTCCGAGGCTTTGGCGGAGGGCAGAGGCAAGGCCCAGGCGGATTCTCTTCGGAAAATGCGCACAACCATATCCGCTAAGAAGATCAGTGGCAGCTATTTGGTGACCAAAGGACAGAGGCCATCAGAGAATGAATACTCCCAACATCCTTCCAACGAACTCAGAAAGGGTGACCTGTTCCTTGTTACTGCTGGCGACATCATTCCTATCGACGGCGAGATCGTTGAAGGTGTAGCCTCCATCGACGAAAGTGCGATCACCGGAGAAAGTGCGCCGGTTATCCGCGAATCAGGTGGCGATAGAAGTTCGGTCACTGGCGGAACCCGTGTCCTATCGGACTGGCTCGTGGTGAGGTCGGTATCGGAACCGGGGGAAGGGTTCATCGACAAGATGATATCGTTGATCGAAGGGGCAAAGCGGCAGAAGACCCCCAACGAGATCGCCTTGAACACATTGCTCATCGGCCTCACTGTCATTTTCATAGTGGTCTGCACGACCCTGTTACCATTCTCGATCTATAGTGTCTATGTCTCGGGACAGGGTAGTCCGATCTCGCTGACCGTGTTGATCGCCCTGCTGGTATGTCTTGCTCCGACGACCATCAGTGGACTGCTGAGTGCCATTGGGATTGCTGGTATGGACCGGCTCATTGGCAAGAACGTAATCGCTTCGTCTGGCCAGGCGATCGAGGCGGCGGGTGATGTTGATGTTCTGCTCCTGGACAAGACCGGGACCATCACCTATGGCAATCGGCAGGCCGTGCATATCATACCTGTTAAGGGGCAAACGACAGAGCGAGTTGCCGAACTGGCCCTACTCGCCTCCATAGCGGACGAGACACCGGAAGGTCGCAGCATAGTGACACTGGTGTCAAACAAATACGGCATCAAAGAGGCCGATGTTGCCGATGCAGAAAAGAAATCCCAGATGCAGTTCATCCCATTCTCTGCCCACACTCGCCTAAGCGGCGTGGACACCAGTGATCTTTCCATACGCAAGGGGGCCTCAGATGCCATAGCCAATCTGGTAAAGACATCTGGTAATCAATTTCCTCCTCAACTCAAAGAAGAGGTAGACAAGATTGCCCGGTCCGGTGGAACACCACTGGTAATTGCCTGTGACTCGGTCGCCGTGGGCGTGATCCATCTCAAGGACGTTGTAAAACCAGGCATGAAGGAAAGGTTTGCCCAGCTCCGCCGAATGGGCATAAAGACGGTTATGATCACTGGGGACAACAAGCTCACTGCTGCCGCCATCGCCGCCGAGGCGGGAGTGGATGATTATCTGGCCGAAGCGACACCAGAGAACAAACTGAAATTGATCAGAGAGTATCAGGCGGAAGGGCGGTTGGTTGCCATGACCGGGGATGGCACCAACGACGCCCCTGCGTTGGCCCAGGCCGATGTGGCGGTGGCAATGAACAGCGGCACCCAGCCGGCCAGGGAGGCGGCGAACATGATCGATCTGGACAGCGATCCTACGAAATTGATCGAGATCGTAGAGACCGGTAAGCAACTTCTTATGACCCGAGGTGCCCTCACCACATTCAGCATCACCAATGACGTTTCAAAGTACTTCGCCATCGTTCCCGCGGCCTTCGCCGCGACCTATCCGGCATTGAGCGCCTTGAACGTGATGGGTTTGCATGCAGCCATTCTTTCCGCGGTCATATTCAATGCCATAATCATAGTAATGCTGATCCCGCTCGCCTTGCGGGGGGTCAAGTATAGGCCATTGACGGCATCCGAAGCGCTTCGCAACAACCTCCTGATCTATGGAGTGGGCGGACTTCTCGTGCCTTTCGTCGGCATCAAACTTATCGATATCGTCCTGTTCGCATTGGGGGTAGGTAATTGACCAACCCGGGCGCATCGAGAGGCATCGAGCCCTTCATGGCAAGACTGCATTCCCTGATCGCCATGACCAAGCGACATCTCCAACCGGCCATCGTTATATTCATAATCTTGATGCTGATCACCGGCATAGCCTATCCTCTACTGGTGACTGGCATTGCACAGATGGTCTTCCCCCACCAGGCCAACGGAAGCCAGATCGAGGTGAACGGTACAGTCGTAGGGTCTGGCCTCATTGGCCAGCCGTTCAACGATACCAAGTATTTCTGGGGGAGACTATCGGCGACAACCGGCTTCTCTTATAATGCCAGTTTATCGAGCGGAACAAACTACGGTCCCAACAATCCATCGCTGGACCAGATGGTTCAGGATCGGATCGACGCATTGCATATCGCCGATCCTAACAACACTCTTCCTATACCATCAGACTTGGTTACGGCATCCGGCAGCGGATTGGATCCAGACATAAGCGTCGCCAGCGCCTTCTACCAACTTAACCGGGTCGCCATGACCAGAAACATGAACCAAAGCGTCGTTCAGGGTCTTATCGATACCAATACGCAAGATAGGCAGATCGGTATCTTGGGCGAGAAAACGGTCAACGTCCTTGAACTCAATTTGGCCCTTGACGTGCTTCAAGCCAAGGGGGGCGGAGGAACATATGATCAATCGGCCCCTTCTCCCAGCGTTCACACCACTGATGATCGGGTCTTGGGAATGACACCGGTCAGCTGGGCTTTCATTGCCATCTTCGTTGTCCTGCTCGTCACAATGACGTACTGGACTAGCAAGCTGATAACTGTAGTCTATGAGGAAAAACCCGGCGTCATTATCAGAACCATAGGCAAGCTGGAATCATACATCTATCGGCCCGCCAAAATGGATGGACGTGAGATGGGTTGGAAGGAATATGCCCTGGCTATGGTCATCTTCAATCTCATCGGGTTTCTTTTCCTGTTCCTCGTAATAATGAGCCAGCAGTATTTGCCTCTCAATCCTCAGAACCTTGGCCCCGTATCGCCTGATCTGGCGTTCAACACTGCAGTCAGTTTCGTCACCAACACCAATTGGCAGTCATATTCGGGCGAGACGACGATGAGCTACTTCACCCAAATGATCGGGCTAACGGTCCAGAACTTCCTTTCCGCGGCTATGGCGGTCGCAATTCTGATGGCATTGATCCGTGGTATTCGCCGCAGGTCGACTAAGACTCTCGGCAACTTCTGGGTGGACATAACCCGGGCGACGCTCATTCTCCTACCCCTGTCTCTGATCCTCGCCCTGATCCTGGTATCTCAAGGCGTCCCTCAGACGCTCAACGGTCCGATAGTTGGGCACCTGGTTCAACCTGTGACCGATTATGGCGGTAACATGGTGACAACGCAGACCATACCCATCGGGCCGGTCGCCTCCCAAGAAGCGATCAAAATGCTGGGCACCAACGGAGGTGGGTTCTTCAACACCAATTCAGCGCATCCATTCGAAAATCCGACGCCTTTCTCCAACTTGATGGAGGTGATCGGACTTCTTCTTGTCCCAATTTCCCTCGTCCTTGTCTTCGGCAACATGGTTAAGGACAGAAGGCAAGGCATGGCGATCCTGGTCGCCATGGCGGTGATATTTACGGTCTTCCTCGGCCTTTGTATATGGGCAGAATCGACCGGCAATCCCGCTTTGACAAAGCTGGGGGTCTCCCAGACCTTCACCGGGATTCAGCCGGGCGGTAACATGGAGGGCAAGGAGGTGAGGTTCGGTGTGGTGTCCTCAGCCTTATTTGCCGTATCGACGACAGCCACCGGTTGCGGTGCGGTCAATTCGATGCACGATTCATTTTCGTCGTTAGGAGGCATGGTTCCGCTCTTCCTAATCCAGTTCGGGGAGGTGGTGTTCGGAGGCGTGGGCTCTGGCCTCTACGGGATGCTCGTTTTCGTCCTCATCGCCGTGTTCATAGCCGGCCTCATGATTGGCCGTATGCCCGACTACTTGGGCAAGAAGATCGGCCCCTACGAGATGAAGATGTGCACCATCATCATCCTGATACCGATAGTCACGATATTGACCGGTGCGGCCATCGCCGTCATGATACCCGAGGGGCGGGCGGGAGTCCTAAATCCCGGACCTCATGGCTTCACCGAGATCCTGTACGCGTTCAGTTCTGCGGCCGGCAATAACGGTAGTGCTTTCGCTGGTTTGTCGGCCAATAGTCTGTTCTATAACATATCCCTGGGGCTAGCGATGCTCATTGGACGTTACCCCGTGGCAATACTGACATTGGCCTTGGCAGGTGCGCTGGCCGAGAAGAAGATCGTTCCGGTGAGCTCAGGCACATTACCCACCCACACCCCATTGTTCATCTCATGGCTGATAGGCGTCGTCGCCTTGATAGGTGCACTAAGCTTCTTCCTGACCCTGGTGCTTGGACCGATCGTCGAGTACCTCATATGGGGGGGATGAAACATGGCGGAGAACGATGGGAGGCCCAATCCAGACGAGCTGCTCAAGCAGGTGGAGGCAGAGGAGCGCAAACAGTCAAGGGGAAAGTTGAAGGTGTTCCTGGGCTACTCCGCTGGCGTAGGGAAGACGTACACGATGCTCGAGGAGGCCCAGCGTCAGAAGGAGGCGGGAATCGACGTTGTGGTAGCCTGCGTTGAATCCCACGGCAGGAGGGAGACCGAAGAACTACTTGCCGGTCTTGAGTCCATCCCACTTTTAGAGCTCGAATATCACGGCATCAAGATTCGGGAAATGGATCTGGACGCCGTGCTCATTCGTGATCCTCAGCTCGTGCTCGTGGATGAACTCGCTCACACCAATGCTCCTGGCTCAAGGCATGCGAAGCGCCATAAGGACGTACAGGAATTTCTGGATGCGGGCATAGATGTCTTCACTACGCTTAACATTCAACATCTGGAAAGTTTGAACGACGCGGTCGAGCAGATATCCGGGATACAGGTAAGGGAGACGATTCCAGATTCTGTCCTAGACCAGGCCAACGAGATCAAGATCGTGGACCTTCCCCCCAAAGAATTGATACAGCGGTTCAAAGAGGGTAAGGTCTATGTCCCCGAGCAGGTAGGAGTGGCTCTGGATAATTTCTTCAACGAAGGTAACCTCATTGCTTTGCGAGAGATGACGCTGCGGCGCGCGGCTGAGCATGTTGACGAACAGATGTTGGCCTATATGCAGACCCGTTCGATCCCAGGTCCTTGGCCGGTAGGTGAGCGGCTTCTTATCTGTATAGGTAACAGTCAGACCCTTAATGACCGAGTGGTGCGCACGGGAAAGCGACTGGCGGATGAGCTCAAGGCAGAATGGATCGCCATATATGTTGAGACCCCTGCGCACAATCGATTGTCCCGGAAGGCCAGGCATGAGGCTCTGAGAGGGATAGAACTCGCTTCGTCGCTGGGTGCTAAGACAGTGACTAGTTTTGCCATCTCAATCTCTGATGAGGTGGTTCGATACGCGAAAAAGAATAACGTAACGAGGATCATTGTGGGACATCCTGTCCATGCCCGCTGGAGAGAACGGATCTTCGGCTCTGTCGCAGATCAGATCGTCCGAATGAGCGGGGCCATCGATCTGCTTATAATCAGTGAACTGAAGCCATATTCAGGGGATCAGGAAAAGGAAGATGGCCTTCAAACGCCCATATTCAAACGCAAACCCTACTGGTATAGCTTATGGCTCGTGCTTGTCATTTCCATATTCTGCACCCTCATCAAAACATTCATCTCCCCAACCAACGTGGTCATGTTCTTTCTCATTGGTGTGGTAGTGGCAGCTGTCAGCTGGGGCTTACGACCAGCGATATTCACTGCGGCAATGAGCGTCGTAGCCTTTGATTTCTTTTTCGTCCCACCGACATTGACCTTTCGAGTATCTGATTCAGAATATCTCATCACGTTCGGTGCGTTCCTTTTCGTCGGCGTGGTCATCAGCTTCCTGGTCGTCCGTGCCAGGGATTTCGCCATGGCCACTCAGAGAAGAGAAGAATATACTGCCACCATGTATGCCCTGAGCCTTGACCTTGCTTCTTCAAAGGAGACCAATGATATTTTGGAAGTTGTCGCCTCCCATGTATCGAGGGCCTGTCATTGTAAGTCCGCTTTTCTAATCCCGTCGAATGGTAAACTTAGGGTGGCATACATCAGTGAGGGCTTGAACCTCGACGAGAAGGACATGACCGCTGCCGAGTGGACTTTCAAGGCCGGATCGACTGCTGGAAAGGATACCGATACACTATCCACAGCCCTTCTTAGGTACTATCCTTTGAGGACCGTCAACGGCGTTATTGGAGTGATGGGGATCATGTCAGATATTCATGAGGAATTAATTAAAATGGAACAGGAAAGATTATTGCAGTCTTTTGCCAGCCAGGCGGCAATCGCTCTGGAGCGGGGGCAACTATGGGACCAGGTGTGTAAAACAAAGGGGCCGTAATCGGTATCAATGAACGAGGCCTCTTGGATAGGCAGGTCTCGTTCTTGACCGAGTCCTCGCCCTGAGGTCAGAAAGGTGATGTGATCCCGCATACCTTGTTCTTGAGGATACCGATCGCCTGCTCGGCCTGTTTTGTGGGCAACCTGATCGCATCCATCGTTTCTTCGGCGGTCTTGATCCTGAGCCTTATGATCGACCTCATGAACCCCTTTTCCATGCCGACCCCGGTGATCTCACGGTAGCTGTAGGCAGTGATGGCAGCCCCCGTTCCCTCTAGGTTGTGACGTCGGAGGATGACCCTTTCGTTTGTTAGGGCTACGGTATCGCTGGTGATCTCCGGATATTTCTCACCATCGACGTATAGTTCGATCCTTTCCTCTGGCCCTATCAAATTCTGCATATCGGCTGGTAATTCCATCTTCATCCACTGCTCGGTTGCCACTCTACTGGTATCTAAGATTATAGTAGTATTGCAACTGCGTCTTGCAGAAGGGCTGTCAATTCGCGATCGGACCGCATTCCTGTGATCTATCCGAGCCATTTAGGATTGTAGAGGGTGCTATCGAAGTTGTGGGTTGTTTTGTATTGTTCGAATTTGCCGTGAGCGGCCGGCTCGGCCGTCCTGGCGAGGAGAGCGTCGACCTCAGCCCTCGTCAATGGCTGGAAAGTCCTGGCCGCGGTGAGCGCCTGTTCCAATATCTTCATCGAATCACAACCAGTTATGACGACGCTGGTCGGCAGGTTCAGGGCATAATGCAGACATTCCATGGGAGACGCCGCCCCGCTCTCCAGGAGGATATGGTCGCCCATCGATTTCATCCCCAAGACCCCGATCTTCTCCCTGGTCAGTATCGGCAGGACCTTCTTCTCGAAGCTCTGGAAGTGTGCGTCCATGACATTCAGCGGCATCTGCACCGTGTCGAACCGGAAATGGTTCCGGGCAGCGGTCTCGAGCATTTTCCTGTGAATATCCGGGCTTTTATGTCCCGTGAATCCAATATAGCGGATCTTGCCTTCGTCCCTGGCCTCCAATGCCGCCTCCAGGGCCCCTCCTTCGCCAAAGATGCGTTCCGGATCGTTCTCGTAAATGATCTCATGGAATTGTAACAGATCGATCATGTCCGTATCCAGTCTTACCATGGATTCGTTCAGCTGCGTCATGGCCGAGTTACGGTCACGACCGTCGACCTTGGTCATCAGGAAGGCTTTGTCACGGTAGCCGCCTTTTAGGGCTTTCCCCATGCGCGACTCGCTCTTGCCTTCATTGTAGTCCCAACTGTTATCAAGGAAGGTGATCCCACTCTCTATCGCTGTGCGGATGATGCGAACGCTCTCGTCCTCGCTGACGTTCGGTCTCCCAAGATGATAGCCCCCCAGACCGATAATCGATACCATCTCGCCTGTGTTACCAAGCATTCTTGTCGGTACGCCTCCTCCAGTGGTGTCCATCGAAAGATCTCCATTGCATTCTATTGCCAAGGTGTTGCGGATAATCTTTTCGTTCCTGGGCCTCAAGCCGTTTGTCCGCTCCCTAGACTGGATAAGCGTAAATAGGAGGGTCTCAAAATCATCCCTTAAGGGATATTTGATGGCTATTTCCACTTTCGGCAAGGGCTCACGCATCGGCATCATAGGAATGGGGATAATGGGAAGCTCCTTCGCCTCCAATCTCCTGGACAGAGGTTATCAGGTTCACGTATACAATCGGACCAGGGAGAAAGCCCAACCGCTGATCGATAGGGGAGCCGTGTTCCATTCCACCCCGAAGGAGTTGGCCACGTTCTCGGACATTCTCATGACATCCCTCACGGACCAATCGGCGATCGATGCCGTGTGTCAAGGCGAGGACGGGTTTCTCGCTGGGTTAAGGAAAAACAGTCTGTGGATAGATCTGAGCACAATAGACCCGGCCGCCTCGTCCGTGCATGCAGATGCGGCCAAGCAGGCAGGGATAAAAAGGCTTGATACCCCAGTTGTGGGAAGCAAGGATGCGGCTCTTTCAGGCAACCTGATCGTATTGGTGGGCGGCGACGAGGATGTCTATCGAGACGCTGAAGGGTTCCTTGATGAGATAGGCAAGAATGTGATCTATCTGGGGAAGGACGGCAATGGTCACAGGATGAAGCTGGCCATAAATCTCTATCTCGGGCTTGTGGCCGAGTCGTTTTCAGAATCATTGACATTGGCAGGAAAAATGGGTCTCGACGCTAAAACGTTCGTAGACACGATCAACAAGACGCCCCATAGGAACTATTTCACCGAAGGTAAAGGACCAAAGATCGTGGCCAAAGATTTCGAACCTGCTTTCTCACTGGACAACCTGTTCAAGGACCTTGGATTGGTGAACGAGCAGGTGAAGAGGACCGGGGCGGTGCTCCCTTTCACCGAATTGGCAATAAAACAATATTCCGAGGCGATCCAAGACGGTAACGGTCAGAAGGACTTCAGTATAATAGCCGAAACAATCCAAAGAAGGAACGGGCTTGGCTGATAGACGGTTTGACCATCTCGAGTCCTGTTGGCCAATACATCCATGGTCATGAATATATACGATGGAATTTGTATAATTAATGATGGATAAGCTCGATCGCCAAATGCTTGTAATGTTGGAAAGGAATCCACGAGCCACGTACAGGCAGCTTGCCGAGCAGTTGCATCTCTCGATCCCAGCCCTGCAGAGGCGCCTGACGATATTGGAATCTACAAAACGCATCCTGGGATATCGTACCCTTGTCAATCTTGAGGCCATGAACGGGGTCCGGTCCATGGTATATGGGCAGATGGCCGGAAAGGTGGATTCAGAAACGCTCTCCAAGATCGAAAAGCAAGGATCCATCCACACGACGTCATTGGGCAGCCTGAACAGCATCTATCTGATGGCCCATCTGCAACGCTTTCTGGAACTGGATGATGTCATTAGGGTCGCTCAAGAGGTCTGCAGGATATCGGATCCGCAGATAATCATATTCGGCTGTGGATCGATCATCTCCACCTGTCCACCGGTAATCGAAGACATCAGGGGCGGTGACATCTCCTCCCTTTCTGAAGTGGATCTCAAGATCATCCGGTCATTGCACTACAACGCCAGAAAACCAATCATCACCGTTGCGAAGGAAATCGATCTGTCTCCCAAGACGGTGAGAAAGCGCCTCGCCCGAATGATCTCCAATAATCTCATCGAGTTCCGCACCATGTCCACCTTAGAAGGTCTGGGCACGCTCGTTTTTTTCGTCATCGTAAAGCTGAAGAAGGCAGGATCCCGGCCATCGATACTGAAGAAGATCCGCGATGACCCTCAGTTCTACGTGGACTCTTCAGTAGTGGTGAGCAATGCCAGAGACCTGCTTTTCTTCGAGATGCAGACCGAGTCCGTGATCGAGATGAGCAGGATCGTCGAGGACATCCGGGCCTTGAAGGAGGTCGACTCGGTCTCCTCGGACCTTATCCAGAAGGTCTACTACTTTGACATATGGAGGGATCGCATGATCGAAGATCCAAAACAAAAAGGAAAAGGGAAGGGGAACTGAGCCAATTGAACTAATCAATGCCTCGGAGCATTGTGCCTTCCAAATATCCAACTGACGAATTGGATCCTGGGCTTGGTGGAGGTCTCGTTCAACCCGCCCGGTTGAGCAGACCTTTTTGATATTTCGTTTTCCCGTTGGATCTCGAATTCTCTGGCTAGAAAGCCGACATCCGCCTTCCACTCGGAAGAAGCGTAGCCTCTTAGCTCGCTCGAATTCCTGATTCCTGCCATTTGACCTCCAGCGAACGATCTTCCTTTATCCTGTTCCGTTGATGAAGGTTGCAGCCTATGATCGAGAAGGTCCTTGAGTACGGCCTCAAGTCATCTTCTTCAGAATCCTTTGATTCCAGGCCTAACCCCAATAACAACTACATGTTCGTGCAACTTTAGGGTATGTTAGGTAACCGATAGAAAAATGGGTCATGTACAGAACTCATATTTCCTCATAGTTAACCGGTACCAATAAAATGTAGATTCCTGAACCTATCCAGTGATCGATCGGTGAACGATCTCGATCAAACCCAAGTGAATCCCACGATTTCCAATGCCCGCGATTCATTGACCGGCATAGGGCGATAGAGCGCCCCCAGGCATCCTCGCGCTTCCATTCCGGTCTGCTTGAGCCGCCCACATATCTGAAATAATCATGCGCGGTGAGCGGGGAGAAATCTAGTCATGTCCAGGAAATCCTTTTTTCCCTGCCTTAGGAAGGGTTCTCCATAGCGATCATCCTGCATGGTCGACAGACGGAAACAGTTGGTCTCTTTGATCCGGTTCTCCTCGTCCACCATTTTCGACCGTCTCTTCCGAACCCTTATGGCGGCGATCTTGTCGTCTATGACGTCTGTTATCTCCACCATGGTGTTGGGAAAGAGGCCGCCCCACACCTCATAGGAATACAGAGTGAGACAGCCGGTGTAATCCTTCAGTGTGCGGGCAGCCAACAACCCGGTCATCTTGTTGTCAGGATGCACATCCCGGAGAGATGGGATGAACAGGTGATCGGGAGAGTAATATTCGATAACCTTCAGCAGAGCGCGCCTGCTTTCGATATCGGGGCGTATCCCCATGCACGGCAGGTCGAGCCGCTCCGATTCGTAGCATCTCAACGAGGCGAGCGATTCCTTGACCTCCATAGGCTCCATGGGGACAAGACCACATCCAGGGCCGACAATATCACAATAGGAGGAATCCGTCAGGAACAACACCTTGATGTGGGCGCCCTTTTTCGCCATCTTGCACATCGTTCCTCCGCATCCAATTATCTCGTCAAAATGATGCGGTGCTATGACCAGTACCCGAGAGTTTGAGTTCACGTCCGGGTCCCTGATCAAAGGTTCGCTTGACCCAGCGCTCTTAATGAGACCGGTCAAGTGCTCTGATGCCGGACGGAACATTGTAGCGTGTCTTGCCATGGTCATAGATTTAATCATCTCCCGAGGAATCGGACCTCATTCCAGACTTCCCTCTGGCTCTCTATCGAATATGTAGATAATCCGGATTCTTCAACACTTGTTAACAATCGATCGGCAAAACAGCCGAAATGCTCGATCAGAAATACCCAATTTTAAACCTCGATCTGAAAAAAAGGGAACCCTTTAGTCGGATTCCGATATAGCTGGCCTTTTGATATCTGGTGGGCTCAAGAATGAGCATTCCCGGAATGGAAGGTCAACTCAGAATTCAGAAGGAAATAAGTGGTGGGTCTGTCCGGATTTGAACCGGAGTCACTAGCACCCCAAGCTAGAAGGATTCCAAGCTACCCCACAGACCCAGTGGATAAAGGGGTTGATGAAAGGGGTTTAGCCAAGCGGAATGATCTCTTCGACCAGGTCCGAATGGGCGATTATCATACGGCGGCAGCAGTAGCGCTTTAATCCGAGATCGTCCAGGACCTCCTTGGGATCCTCTCCTAGCTGGACCCTCTTGATGTAGGTCTGGTAGGAACTCGCGATGACTTTCCCGCATGTGAAGCATCTTACTGGTATGATCATTCCGCTCACCTGTACGATTTCTGTCTCTTCTTCCTGGCGCCACGTCCGAGCGGCTTCTTCGGCAGTTTACGCCTGATGTCGCTGATGAGCAGCGAACGGTCGTACTGCTTGAACGCCTTCTCGAGCGTCTCATCCTTAAAGAACTCGATCAAAGCTTTAGCGATTGCGGTCCTTGTGGCCTCCGCCTGTCCCATAACGCCGCCGCCTTGTACGCTGACAGTGATGTCGACCTTCGAGAACATTTCTGGAGCCAGGGTGACCGGTTCCATGATCTTGAGCTTGGCCAGTTCCGGAACGTACGCCTCGATCGGGACACTGTTGACGCGGATCTTTCCCGATCCCTCGGCAATAACCGCCCGTGCGACCGCCGTCTTCCTCTTTCCACTGGTGTTAATAACCTCAGCCATAGTATCACTTCACCTTCGAACCCATATGACCGGCGATCTCGCTGATCGTAACGAACCTGTTAGAGGTTAGGCGCATTGCGGCCTCGACCTTCTCGGCCTTGATGTCTGCAAACTCCTTCGGTACGCCCACATAGCACTTCAACCGGTGGTAGGCATCCCTTCCACAGGTGTGATCGTACGGAAGCATGCCCCTTACGGTGCGCTTCAGGATGAGGTCTGCGCGGCGGGGGAAGAACGGTCCGCTGCGGACGTCTCCCTTGTACCTCTTGACCTCGTAATGCTCAAGGACCGTCCAGCGGTCTCCGCTGACGATCGCCTTCTCGGCATTGACGACAATAACGGTCTCGCCCTGGAGAAGCTTCTTGGCCACTGCGGTGGCGAGTCTTCCGGCGACGTGTCCAGTTGCATCGATAACGATCATCTAGTTCACCTCATTATCCTTATTCCGGCGCCGTCCGGGTGGTCCTTTACCATCTCGGGGATGGTCAAGTGCTTCCCGCCGGCCTCCGCGATCTTCTTCTTCGCGGACTCGGAGAAATCGTACGCTGCAACGGTGAGCTTCTTGCTCAGGCTGCCAGATCCCAACACCTTACCCGGTACGACGATGACGTCGTTCTCGGCGGCGTTTCGTTCAAGCTTGCTCAGATTGACCTCGGCCCAATTCTGTTTGGACTTCTCCAGTCTTAGAGCAATGTCTCGCCAGATCTCCGCACCATTGGTCCTCGTCTCGGTCTTAAGCGAGTCGATGAGCACCAATAGGTTCGGATCAGTCTTTTTGTTAAATGTCAATTTCTGACTCTCCCGACATTGGTAAGGGGCACATAATAAGAAGGCTTTTAAATAGTTTTGCCAGAGGGACTCAGGGAGGCAGGGTCCATCATCGGTCCTGCCAGTCGCAGAATCCGCCATCCAACGGCCGTTACCGGGAGCGATAGCGTTCGACCAGCGCCTCTATCTTGCGCAGTTCTCGGTTCCTGTCCTCCACCCAGTCCCTCGACCAGACCCGGTGCATGTTCCAGCCCAGGCCCTGCAGGACCTCGCCCCGCAAACGTTCCCGGTCCCGGGCCGTCCGTCCGGAGGCGTAGTTGAGGCCGTCACATTCGATCCCCAGTATATGCTTTTGGTTCTTCTCTGGGTCCATCACGGCCATGTCCAGCCGGTAGCCGGAGCATCCCACGCTGCGGTGCAGGGTAAGCCCCATCTTGGTCAGCGCGTTGAAGATCGAGTCCTCCAGAGGCCTCTCTCCTTCATCTTCATGACGGGTGTCACAGCCCAGCGCACCCCTTTCCCCCCGGCTCCGGGCGAATTCCATGTATCGGCGCAGGAGCAGGACGCCCTTGGATGAAGAGCTGGGATCGATCTCCTCGGGCTGCATCGACGATATCAGCTTGACGTGCCGCCGGGCCCGGGTGATGGCAACATTCAGCCGCCGATGCCCTCCCTCCATGTTCAACGGTCCGAAGTTCATGACCAGCTTACCGTCCTGGTCTTTTCCGTATCCGACGCTGAAGAACATGACGTCCCTCTCGTCACCTTGGACGTTCTCCAGGTTCTTGACGAAGAATGATTCCTCCTGGCCTTCGTCGAAGTACTGCTGGAACTCCGGTCTCAGCTTCTTCATGTACTCGACGACCTCGAGGATGGCCAGCTGCTGCTCCTCACTGAACGCCACGACCCCCAGGGACATCTCCGGATGGGCCTTGAACTGTTCGAAGACCAGGTCGGCGACCTTCTTCGCCTCCATCTTGTTCTCCCGCTTGCCGCCCCTATCGTAGACGCCTTCCGGCACATGCACGAACTCGATGCCGCTGGTGGGGCCCGGGAGGTCTGCCGACGGGAATGTGTAAAGACGGTTATCATAATAGTAGGCGTTGGAGAAGGCGATCAGCGATTCGTTCCGGGATCGGTAGTGCCAGAGCAGCATCTTCTGGGGCAGGCCGATGGTCGCACACTCGTCCAGTATGCTTTCCAGGTCCTGGACCTCGGTGTCGTCGTCGCCCTCTATCTTCTCGAAGAATCGGGTCGGGGGCAACTGCTTGCTATCCCCGACGACCACCAGCTGTTTCCCGCGCATCACGCTGCCGACGGCATCCTCAGGACAGATCTGCGACGCCTCATCGAAGATCACCACATCGAAGTGCACCTTCCTGGGGTCGACGAACTGGCAGGCGGAGAGCGGCGACATCATAACGCAGGGTTTGAGCAGTGGCAGGAGATCGGGTATGTCCGACAGCAGCTTCCGAACGGCCATCTGCTTCGATTTCTTGGCCATCTCCTTCCGCAGCATGGACTCCTGCATCCGTACCGGGCTCGCCGGGTCTGCGGTCTTCATCTTTTCCACGCGCTGCCTCAGCTCGAACGCCAATCTCTTCCGCGCAAGCAGCAACTGAGTCTGATCCAGCTTGCGGAATTCCTCGATGAGCGCAGCATGCTCGGCGCTGTTGAAACCGGCCAACAGGGGGACGCGTCTGCGGCAGGAGTCGATCCACAGGGTGAAGAACCGTTTGCGGAACATCGGCACCAGCTTGGCCGCGTCCGCTGAATCCCTCACAACAAGGTCCAGCATTGAGCCCAGTCCATTGGCGCTCACCTGTTCCTCGGCATCCCTGAGCTCCACCCACTCCCTGAGCCGGTCCCGGGCGTCCAGATGTGCCGAGACGAAGTTCCGTACATCGGTCATCGGCGCCGATTCCAGCGGACCGTCACCGATCCCGAGCTGATTGCCACGAAGGTATTGGCCAGGCACCTGGCAGGCGGATATGAGGGCGTCCAATGATGATATGGACTTGTCCAGGCTCTTGCTGATCTCCTCTATCCCTTCGGGATTCGCACACACCAGCTCTACAAGCCCCTCATTAAGGTCGGCTCCCGCCCTCTGCATCAGCTCCTTCGTCCATCGCAGTGAGGAAATGAGCGCTTCCCAATCCGTACCCGGCCCGTCAAAGTACTTGCCGAAGGTCTTGTAGTCATCGGCGACCGATGAATTGAGCATTCTTCGCGAATCCTGGAATGTCTTGAGCTCCTTGATGTCGTTCAGCGCCTCCTCGTATTCCAGCTTGTGCTGGCTAAGGAGATGCATGGAGAGGACCTTCATATCTGTGCGGTAGTCGGAGCTCATCGATCTCAACGGGCTATCGTACACCTCTTCGAACTTCCGGCTGAAATGCGCCTCGTCATGTTCAAGGAACTCGTTATCATACTTGCCCAGGAGATGTTTTCTGGAGGATTCCATGGAGCGGAAGGCGGTCCTTTCGCTCTCCGCCTTGTTGATCAGGTCATCGATTAGCCGGGGCTCCATCCAGTTCTTCAATGGGAATGGAGTGGAGACGATCATGCTGGCCATGTTTATAGTGCGCCTGCATTCGTTCAGTGACCTCGGGACGCCGATATGGGCCCTTTCGGCCAGTCTGGTCATTTTCGGCAAAGTGTCATCGATGGCGCTGACCAGCGTTTCCAGCGAATGCAGGAACTCCTGCTGTTTGCCCATGTCCATGGACAGCGGTTCGACGTCGTGCCAGGGGTGTGTGGCTCGAACGGAGAGAACGTCCTTCCTTCCGGCCAGTCGTTCCAGGCTCGACTCCATTGCGTCCACCTGTTTCCGTTCCAGATCAAAGGGGTCGTTCATCTTGAAGGGCAGATCAGGCACTTCATAGAGCTCCGCCAGGCGCCCATAGGCATTGAAAGGCGTGAGCCCCATTGCTCCCATCTTCATGTGCAGGAAATGCACGTATGCGTTCAGCCGGTCCCTGGTCGATGCCACCCTCTCAAGGTCGGTCAGGTCCGGTTCCTTGACCCTCTCGTTGCCGTCCAATGGCCGTCCTAGCGAGATGATCACATCGCCCTTGTTGGGCGTGTTGCTGTGCAGTTCTAGGCAAAAGTCGCCCAGACGGCATATATCCAGACGCTTCTTGACAACTTCCAGCGCGGCCATCTTTTCGCTGACGAACAGGACCGTCTTGCCCGCCCACATGCATTCCGCGATCACGTTGGCGATGGTCTGGCTCTTCCCGGTCCCAGGCGGCCCCTGGAGGACCAGGTTCGCACCCCGGCGGATGGCCTCGATGGCCTCTCCCTGGCTGGAATCGGCGTCCAGCACCAAATGGGAATCGATGGGCTTCACCAGCTCGTCCAGGCTTTCGGCGGTGGGCAGGTCCTTGGGTGTCGGCGGCAGAAGGCTGGGATCGCCGGCCAAGGCCCGTACTATCGGGTGGGCTGTGGCCACGTCCTCGTTGGTCTTCAGGTCCTCGTACATGGCCAGTTTGGTGAACGAGAATATGCCCAGGTAAGATTCCCTGGCTACGCTCCAGCCGGCCTTTTTGGCAACCGACTGCTCGACCAGCTTAAGATAGGCTTCGATATCGAAATCGTCCACATCGTCCGGAATGGCGGGTAGGTCGATGCCCTGGTCCGTGCTCATCTTCAGGACCAAGGAAGGATTCAGCACCGCCTCGTCCCCGAAACGGACCAGCATATAAGGTTTGAACGGTTTCTTGCCCAGCTGCACTGGAACGAGCACGAGCGGGGAGGAGATCAGCCGGTCATCCCCTTCCTTTTCCTTCCAACGGAGGATGCCGAAGGTGACGTATAACACATTGACCCCCTGTTCCTGCATGAAGGTCCTCGCCTTGAGGCGAGTGGTGTAGAGAACTTTCTCGGTGTTCGGGTTAAGCGTCGAAGGCAGAACCTGTCCTGGGAGCACATGCAGCCGGTCCCTCAGCAAGCACTCCCTCGCGCCCTCCTCCGAAGCGTCCATGTCGTCCCTGATCTCGGGGCAGATGACCGCCATGGGCTTGTTCTTCTTGGCAATGAAATCAAAGAGTGCCTCCATCGATGGTTCTATGAACTGAACGGTCGAGGATTTTGTGAGCTTGAAGTTCAACAGGCGGTTCCGAAGGCTCAGATCGATGAGCCGCGACCTCCAGTGGTCCATTTTTTTGGCCACCAATGAATTGCCATTCTCGGTCACATCTACACCTTCAGGTATGATGGTGCGGAACTGTCATAAGGGATTCGGTCTGACATAGAGGCCTTAGAAATATCTCCGTGCTATCCTATACCACGGATATATATGGCTGCCGGATTGATAATGCCGGGCAGAGATTTGACCTTGATAAAACACCTATTATTAACAGATGATGCTCCAGAGTATAATTGTCAGACACAAAGCCATATAAGCATCCAACCTAATCGAAAAACTAGGCACGCGTATACCCACCAGAATGAATAGTGATTAAATATGAAGTTCGTCATACGGTGATGCTTATCGGGGGGAGAATTTGATACGGTTTGGTCCAGCTGGAATTCCGCTTTCATGTAAAGGTAGGACTCTCAAAGATGGCATCGAGGATGTGCACAACCTCGGTCTCAATGCCATGGAAGTCCAGATGGTCAGAGTAAACGTTGTGGAAAGGAATCCCGACGACGAAGAGGTCGGCATGACCCCGCTGGAAATTGCCAGCGATGTCGTGGTCGAGATCGTCCGGCACAAGGGCAAGAAGGACACCATAATCGCCGACCTGGATGAGAAGATCAAGGCTGACGATACACTAATCACGCTGGCCTCCGGTCTGGTCCAGAATTTCCAGGAGCTCATCACCCTCGGGCATATGGGGGCGGAGCTAGACGTCCAATTGTCCATGCACACTCCCTATTACATGGACCTAACGAGCGACAACGAGCTCACCCAGAAGAGCATCGACAGCATACGCTGGGCGGGAATGCTCACCAACCAGATGAAAGGGAACATGGTCATATCCCACCTGGGCCTGTACGGCAACATGTCAAAGAAGGAGGCCGTGGAGACCATCACCGGCAACGTGACCACGATCATGGAGTGGTGGGAGAAGAACGAGATAAAGCCGATCCTCGGTTTCGAGACCTCCGGAAGGCAGGAAGTGTTCGGTTCCGTGGAGGAGCTCATGGACCTGTGCGACAGCGTCGACGGGATCGTCCCGGTCATCAACTTCGCCCACGTCCATGCCAGGCAGAACGGCACCCTCAGAGAGCCTCAGGACTTCAGCGAACTGTTCGATAAGGTCAGGTCCCAAGTGAAGGGACACTATTACACTCATTTCTCTGGCGTGGAGCATGAGGCGGGCAACGAGAAGCGGGTCACCCCGATCAAGAAGGGCGATCTCCGGTTCGAACCGCTCGCCGAATTCCTGGTGGAGGAGAACCCGGAATGTACCATCATCTCCAGCTCTCCGCTGCTCGAGCACGACGCCATGTACATGAAGGTCATCTACGAGCGTATTCTGACGAAGAAGGTCTCAAAGGAGACCAAGGTCAAGAAACCGGAGAAGTCCGAGAAGGGGGAAAAGCCGGAGAAGGCTGAGAAGGCCCCCAAGCATGTCAAGGACGCCAAGGGTCGCTCCCCCCGGGTCGAGACCGACGAAGACGACCTGGAAGATGATTACGATTGAAGGAAGCCTCAGCCTACATACTTAAAGAGGTCCAGGAGGCGCTGGACAAGGTCGACCACACGAAGGTGGCCGAGGTCATCGACATGATCCTTTCGTCGAAGAAGATATTCATCTACGGGGTCGGCAGGTCCGGTCTCGTGGGCAAGTCCTTCGCGGTCCGCCTGGTGCAGCTGGGCATGGACGTCCATTTCGTCGGTGACATGACCACTCCGATCGTGGAGCAGGACGACCTGGTCATCCTGATCTCGAACACCGGCGAGACCATGTCGGCGGTGCAGACGGCCAATATCGTCGGGCGCATCGGCTCCAGGATCGTATCGGTGACATCCTCCTCCCATTCCAAGCTCGGTTCCATTTCAGACGTGGTGCTGGAGATAACCCAGAACAAGGATGAGCAGAGAAAGAGGCTGGCGCCCCTGGGAACGATCTTTGAGGTCTCCACATCCATACTTCTCGATTCATTGGTCCCGGTGCTGATGCAACGCCTTTCCCAGACCGAATCGTCAATGAGGAAGAGGCACGCCATCTGGGTGTGATCCACGACCGGTCTATCATTTGAGGAGCCGCTTCCGCACGCTCTCCCCGTAATAAGGATTCTGGAACTCATCCCAGTAGATGGCGAACGGCCGATGCAATGACCTTCCGTTCTCCACCTTGAAGTTCTCTATCTCCATGTTCACTGGATCGATGACCAGGGCGCTGTGGAACGGCCGATTGAACATCGAGACCTGCGTGTCTATGTCGGTCTGCGAAAGGAAGCAGCCGTGTCCCGGATGCGAGTGGTACCAGCCAACGATGATGTAGTCGAAACCGCTGTCGTCCAGCGAGTCGAACAGCTTCTCGAATCCCTGCCGGTCGAACTTGACCGATACCATCGAGGCATCGAGGTCGGTCGTCACCACATCCCTGACGAGGACATACTCCTTTTCTCCATAACGGTATATGGTTCCAAGAAGAAACCCCATCACCTCCATGCGGGGGGACAGCCGGCTGATAGCATGATTCCTCATCTTTTCCTCGGCCAGCTTTGAGATGTAGAGGTCGAACCCTCCCGGTTCCGCCTCTTTGTACCGTTCGAGCGACGCGTTCGACAGCCACTTGTGCGGCGCCATCCGTTCCTTCTCCGGGGGCGCCTTATCCATGACCGTCCTCTCGTTGCTGCCGATGATCTTAGGCTTGGTCACCTCCTCACCACCTTGGGAAGGGTGGTCGTGACGATCGGCAGGGTCCTGGTCCCATTGTTGAAGAAGGCCGCTGCCTCCGTGCAGCTCGAGGTACCGAAGGGGCTTTCGCCGTTGGGAGCAATGAGCAATGACTCGATGCCCTTGACGAAGGTAAGCATGGTGGAATTGAAGCTCCATTCGCTAAGCAGCTTTGTGCATACGTGGCCCCCGTCCTCCGGGGCCATGATGTTGGGGTGAAAGATAGGAGTCTTCCAGATGACGGCCGGTTTCTCAAAGGGATAATTGGATGAGATTATGATACGGAACCTGTGATTGTACCGGTTGATGATCTTGCCGTTCTCACGAACTGGACCAGGCGTGTTGTGAAGTTCGATGTCTAACTCGACGGGATAGTGTTCCAGTTTCCCATCGGTCGTGTCCATTGTCGTTTTCAGGTATTTCGAGCATTGGGTAAGTTCATTGCGGAGTCGGGAGATCAGGATGTCCTTGGGCAAGGGCATCAGATACCGCCCTCGGGATCAGGGATCAGTTCTATTTCGTCATTCTCTACGAAACCCAGGTCTCCGATCATTTGTTCTCCCTTGAGCAGCTTCTTTCCCTTTCGGATGACGTAAGCGCCAGCATCCTTTTCCCAGTACATGGCGATGCTGTCGATGATCTCCTGCACCGAATTGGTCGGCTCCAGGTCCATCGCTACGTTCGAACCGGTCTCAGCATTCTTGATTATGACCCTGACACCCATGATTTGCACCGGAATCTCGGACGTTTTCAGATATAAAATAGCTTGGCACTAGAGTAATCATATCTGAGAACGACGTCCGTTGGGACCAATCACGGATCTTGATGCATCGGACAGGCCGGGTCTATGTCGATCTCAAGCTGTTCGTCCGTACCATTCAGTCCGTCATAGAAAACCACGTTCTTGATGCATTTCTCCGGTCTGCCGCTCGTCAATTTCAAGGCTTCTCTGACTTGGATGGCCGCCACCACGCTTGTCGTGGTGATCTCGGCGGGCATCTTCGGCTCGAAGTAACTGACATCCGACCCGGTGCAGCTGAACCTCTTTTCCATCACCCGGTAATGGGAGCGGTTCATGGCACACTGGAGGCACGGAGTCAGCGGCGGGAGCACCACCTGAACCTTTCCCCGGAAACCGTTCGTTCCGCCGTCGATGTAAGGCACACGGGCCAGGTATGAATGGGAGTTGACATGCAGTCTAGCGGCGATGTTGTCCAAACATCCGAACACCAGGTCGAAGGACCGGAACCGGTCCACATCATAGGTCTCCACCCGGGCGATCGACGGGACGATGGTGGCGGAGGGGTCCAGCTCAGCTGCCCTGGTCGCGACGATCTCTGCTTTCATCAGTTTCCTTTCCGCATCCCCTTCCCGGAAGAAGACACAGCGGTTGAGGTTGGACCTGACCACATGGTCCATGTCGACCAGTTCGATGTGTTTGAACCCAGAGAGCACCAGGTCCTTGACCGCCTCGTTGCCCAATGCCCCGGCCCCCACGACCAGACACCTCATGGCCGCTATCCGGTCCATGTCCAGCCAGGTGATCCTTCGGGAGCGCTCCAGGCGGTCCTGGTCGAACATCCCCGGTCTCAGGTCCTGCATTGTCACGTCGATTGAACGAATGGCTAGATAAAATGGTAAGGCATGATTACGGAAAAGGATGTTGAGCGTTCAATGCTCCGAGGACCGGTGACGGTCGGGTGAAATCTGGTAGCATTTATCAGTGTTCGACAAATGGTTGAACCAGTTCGAATAACCTAAATACGCATAGACATTTTGCCTCATTTAGCTATTGGATATCAAGTCACCAAGCCGTGAATATCCATAGGATGGGCGAGCCGTTTGACCGACATCAGCACGGAATGGATCATATTTCTAGTCAGCATCTTCGGACTTTTGGCACTGGACCTGGGGGTCTTCAACCGCAAGGCCCACGTCATCAAGCCGAAGGAAGCCCTCCTGCAGGCCGCCTTCTTCATCTCTGCGGCGGTCGTGTTCAACATCTGGATATACATATCGATGGGGTCGACCAGCGGCCTCGAATTCACCACTGGTTACCTGATGGAGCTGATGCTCAGCGTCGACAACCTGTTCGTCATCATCCTGATCCTTAGCTCGTTCTGCGTACCCTCGAAGGACCAGCACAAGGTCCTGTTCTGGGGCATACTGGGCGCATTGGTGTTCAGACTAGCGTTCATAGTGGTCGGTGTCACCCTGGTCGAGTCGTTCTCGTTCGTCCTCTACATCTTCGGGGCCTTCCTGATCTACACCGGGATCAAGATGGTGGTCAAGAAGGAGAAGGAGTCGGTCGAGCCAGAGCACAACCCCATGGTGAAGTTCTTCCGCAGGTTCATGCACGTGACCAAGAACTACGAAGGGGACAAGTTCTTTGTCAGGAGGCCCAACTCCAAGGGGACCAGGAAGATCATGTGGGCCACCCCGCTGTTCATCGCTCTCATCGTGGTCGAGACCACCGATATCGTGTTCGCGGTGGATTCGATACCGGCCATCCTGGGGATCACCACCACCACGTTCATCGTGTTCAGCTCCAACGCGTTCGCCATCCTCGGCCTGAGGTCATTGTACTTCTCGTTGTCGCACATCATGAGCCTCTTCTGCTACCTGAAGTACGCGCTCGCCGGCATCCTGTCCTTCGTCGGGGCGAAGATGCTCCTGGCCGACTACGTGCACATCCCGGTGCTGGGATCGCTGGCCGTCATAGTCGCGATCCTCGTTGTCGCGATCATCGCCTCGATCATGAAGAACAAACGCACCGCGAAAAGCAAGGCGGCTGCAGAGGAGACGTGCGAGCCCTGCGCCGCCTTGAAGCAACTTGAGAGATCCGAGGCAGAAGAGGGCGAGGGATCCTGCGCAGCGGAGGGAGCGGAAGTAAACGGTGCAACCTGCCCGTCCCTGAAGGAGCTCAGGGATACCGAGGAGAAGTACCACAAGGACGAATGATCACGATTTTATGGGCAATCCTCCCTCAATTTTAATGGCAGTCTCGACCGCCAATAGCATAAAGTCTTGTCTTTTTTTATTCTTGACTGTTCGCAATCCTTTTTACCTCCGTCCCCGTTCTCCGCCCCGCTGGTGTGCAAATGGAAAAGGATTTCAAGGTCACGCCCTGGGAAGTGACAGGCGACATCGACTACGACGAGCTGGTCGTCCGCTTCGGCACGAAGCGCATAGACGACGAGATGCTGGCACGCCTCTCCAAGTATGGCGAACTGCATCCGATGCTGAAGCGCGGCATCGTCTACTCGCAGCGGGACCTGGAATGGATCCTGAACGAGTACGACAAGGGGAACAAGTTCTTCCTCTACACCGGCAGGGGCCCGTCCGGCCACACCCACCTGGGCCATCTCATGCCCTGGCTGTTCACCAAGTACCTGCAGGACACGTTCGGCTCCAACCTGTACTTCCAGATGACCGACGACGAAAAGTACCTGTTCAACGAGACCCTCCATCTGGAGGACACCAGGAAGATGGCCTACGAGAACGCGCTCGACGTCATCGCCCTCGGATTCGACGTCACCAAGACCAAGATCATGGTGGACACCGAGGTCATCAAGACCCTATACCCGCTGGCATTGAAGGTGGCCAAGCGGGTCACGTTCTCCACCGCCAAGGCGGTCTTCGGCTTCGATAACAGCACCAACATCGGCTCCATCTACTACACCAGCATGCAGGCGGCGCCCTGCTTCATCGAGAACGAGCTGTATGGTAAGAGCACGCCCTGCCTGATCCCCTGTGGCATAGACCAGGACCCGCACTTCCGCGTCGCCCGCGATGTGGCGCCCCTCCTCGGATACAACAAGCCAGCGCTCATCCACAACAAGATGTTCCCCGGGCTTACCGGCAGCGACAAGATGTCCTCTTCCCAGCCGAACTCGACGATCTACACCACGGACAGCGCCAAGGCGATCAGGAAGAAGGTCGGCTCGGCGTTCACCGGTGGTGCGGTATCGGTCGAGGAGCAGCGCAAGACCGGCGGCAAGCCAGAGGTATGCTCCGTTTTCAAATACCAGTACTATCTGTTCGAAAAGGACGACAGGGCCATGGACGACCTGTCGGAGAAATGCCGTAAGGGCGAGATCCTGTGCGGGGAGTGCAAGATGATGCTGGCCGACAAGATAGTCAAGTTCCTCGAGGTGCACCAGCAGAAGCGCGAGGAGGCCAGGGACAAGATCGAAGAATTCATGATGAAGGCACCATGTTGAACATCGAACCTATCGGATACGTGCGCAACGACATCGAGTCCAGCATGGACTTCACCGATGTCGTTTCAGAGATAGTCATAGAAGAGGATCTGGTCGAAGGGCTTTACCGCATTGAGGAGTCGAAGGAGATCGACGTGATCTTCTGGTTCGACCGGAGCAGGCCAGCACGGATGAAGCTCCACCCCAAAGGCAATCCTAGTGATCCTCTGGTCGGGGTGTTCGCCTCGCGCAGCCCGGACCGCCCGAACCCGATCGGCGTGACCAGGGTGCAATTGATCGCGATCATGGGCAACATCCTCACCGTCAAAGGCCTGGACGCGTTCAACGGGACGCCCGTCATCGACATCAAGCCGGCCGATCGAGGTCCGCGATAGACAAACTGTCAAATAGAGAGGAGTTTTTTCCTCTCGCATATGAACGCCAAGGAGATCCTCGAAGGCCTGAGCTACCAGGAGAAGCGGGTGCTGCTCACGCTGAACCAGCTGAACGGCAATGCGTCGCCGGAAAGGATCTTCGAGGCCGGTCAGTTCGAGCAGCTGGTAGAGGTCATGAACGCCTCGTCCTGGCTCCAGGCCAAGGGTCTGGTGACGGTCAAGGAGAGCGCCAGGAAATGCTATTCGCTGAAGGCGAAGGACATCAACGCCGTCGGACTGCCGGAACGCCGCGCGCTGAACTATCTAGCCACGGTGAACGGGTCCGCCTCCTTGAAGGAGCTGGAGGCCAACATAACGCCTGAGGTTTCCTCACTGGCGGTGGGATGGCTGAAACGAAAGGGCCTGGCCAACATCGACAAGTCGTCGGGCCAGCCGACCATCACATTGACGGAGCAGGGAAGGAAGCACGTCAACGGCGATATGGCTGACGAGACCTTCCTGAAGATACTAGTGGAACGGGACCTCTTCGAAGATGAGGCGGACAAGAACATCATCGCCCAGCTCAAGTCCCGCCAGGACATCATCTCTGAAAAGCTGATCATCTCCCGGGAGCTGATCATGGCAGAAGCGGGCAGGGAGGTCATTTCGCTGGGGATCGAGCTCACCCAGGAGGTCGCCCAGCTCACCCCGGAGATGATCCAGTCTGGCAAATGGAGGGAGGTCCAGTTCCGGAAGTACGACATACGCACGTTCGCCTCGGCCGTCTACCCGGCCAAGAAGCACCCGCTGACGCGCATTGCCGACGAGGTGCGCCGGATCTTCATCGAGATGGGCTTCACCGAGATCGATGATGAGTACGTTCAGCCGGCCTTCTGGAACATGGACGCGCTGTTCACGCCGCAGGACCACCCGGCCCGCGACCTGCAGGACACTTTCTACCTGAAGAACCCGGCCAGGCTGGACCTGGACGAGGAGATGGTGGTCGAGAAGGTCAAGCAGATGCATGAGAACGGCGGGGACACCGGTTCTCTCGGATGGCGCTACAAGTGGTCCCGGAACGAGGCGGAGAGGGCACTGCTGAGGACGCACACCACCGTCAACTCGGTCCGGTACCTGGCAAAGCATCCGGAACCGCCGGCCAAGCTGTTCTCGATCAGCCGCATATTCCGCAACGAATCGATCGACATGACCCATCTGCCCGAGTTCGTGCAGATCGAAGGCATCATCATGGAGGAGGATGCCAGCTTCGACATGCTGGTGGCCGTGCTGAAGGATTTCTATCACCGGATGGGATTCGATACCGTCCGTGTCCGACCGGGGCCGTTCCCGTACACAGAGCCGTCGCTCGAGGTCGACATCTACTATAACGGGACCTGGATGGAGCTCGGCGGGGCCGGGGTCTTCCGCCCTGAGGTCACCGCCCCTCTCGGCATACACCACCCCGTTCTGGCCTGGGGTTTGGGATTCGAGCGTTTGGCGATGCTGCGCTATGGTCTGAAGGATATCAGGGAACTGTACGCTACTGACATGGACACGCTGAGGCAGAGCCCGATCATTTGAGCCTGGCCTTCTTGCCATACTCGACGGACTTCTCTTCCATCCCGATGGACAGGTATGCCTCGGACATGCACCGGTAGATGCGGCTCTTGTCCCCCGGTCTGGCCAATCCCAACGCCTTGCTCAGGTAGCGGATCGCCTCGTGGCCGTTTCCCGATCGGAACAGAACGCTTCCCAGTTGGTAATATACCAGTTCCAGGCTCTCCGGGTCCATTCCCTTGAGGCCGCTGGCCATCATCTTCTCCAGACACTGCCGGGCCTCCTCGAACCTCCTCAGCCTGGTCAGCGCCTCGGCGTAATCGCATTCCAGTTGCGTGTCCGTCAGAGGAGCGATCGACCTTGCCGACAGGTATGAGGCTATGCTCTCCTCCAGGTCACCTCGGTCCATGAGCGTCCGGGCCTTGAGGCACATGCCCACCCTTCTGTCGGCCTCGTTCGTCATGCTCATGAGTCTATCCGCCGAGGCCAGCGCCTTGTCGAACTGCAACGACCCACGCGCCGCCTCACCCTGGGCGAAATAGACCCGGGAGGCGTACCGTTCCGCCGGAGCCGTTATGGCGGAAAGCAGATCGTACAGGTCCTTATCCGGGTTGGCCAGCAATTCCGGTCCCTTCGAGGCCACCATCATTTCCGCTTCCTTGACCCGGCCGGAATGGACCAAGTGATAAAGCCTTTCCCGGTTGTTACCTTCCTTCAGCCAATAGTCGGCGGCAAAGCTGTGGTATTGCCTAAGCTCCGGTCTCGAAGCCAATCCGGGTATCGAGTTCCGAAGCGCTTCCGGGATGTCCACCATGCCGCTCTTATCCTCTGGCAATAAGGATATGGTGATCGTGGGCAGGGCCGATCGTTTGAAAGGCGCTCTGAACACGCAGGCCTGGGCAAGCAATGGACGGAAGCTGGGGTCCAGGGACTCCCATAGTTCGGGGCCTTGGCACTTTTTCAGGTCCAGAAGGGGCTTGATCTGTATGCCCTCCCTGTCTGCATAGGCTCTCAGGCTGTTCGCCTTGTCCTCGCCGGGCTTGTTGAGATAGTATACCTTCCTCTTGGTGCTGCCCCGGCGGATGTGGGCTATCCTTTCGTCCACGAGGGCCGATTCCTTCAGTTTCTTCAGTTCGATGGCGGCGTGCGCCCTCGAGATGCGCAGGGCTTCGGCGATGCCGTCCTGGCTTACGTCTACGGGCGCATCGAAGTCGTCCTTGAATTTTGAGTACTGAGCAAGATGGAGGATTATCCTCTCGCCGATGGTGACAGGGCTCGGCATGTTAATCGGATTCCAAAAATGCTATTTCAGACTATGTTGCTGATTATTACAATCAGACTAACCTCTCGCTAAGAAGAAAGATTATTCTCAGTGGAACGTTTGAGGTCTCCTCATGAGGCTTTTTGTGTGCAGCTTGGAAGACGTTGCAAGCGTAAACATAAGGGACAGGCTGCTCGAGAAAGGTGATTTCGAGGTCAGGGGAGAGTATGAGGGAAGCCTCGTCAAGTGCATAGGCGATACCGCGATGATCACCATCAGGGACAAACATCTCTTCGCGGACGACATAGACCAGCACTTCACCGACAGGCTGGGCGTCAAGGTCGACGAGGTCGTTTTCCTGTCCAAGCACCGTTCTGAGTCCAAGATACCCACGCTCACGGTTCATCCGATAGGCAACTACGGCAATGCCGAGTTCGGTGGCAAGAAGGGCACTTTGGTCCGCTCCGCCCCGCGCCTTATGACATCGCTTCTGCGCGGCCTAAAGGTCAACGCTGTTGACCTGCCTTTCCAGGTCTCTTTCGAGACCACTCATCACGGTCCCATGCTGAAGAAGCCGACCCTTTTCATCGAGATCGGCAGCGACAAGACCAATTGGGAGAACCAACGCGCCGCCCAGGTCATTGCCAAGACGCTGTTGGAGGTTGACGTGCAGGAACATCCGATCGCGATCGGGATCGGCGGCGGTCATTACGCCCCCAGGTTCACCGAGATCGCGTTGTCGAAGAAGATATCGTTCGGCCATCTGTTCCCGAACTACGCCATGGAGGGCATGACCGAAGAGAAGTTCAAAGAAACGGTCGTGGCCGCTGCCAATGCCAGTTCGGCGACTTTGGCCTACATCCACAAGAAATCCATGCCCAAGGCGAAGGCCAACCACATCAAGGAGATCGCCGAGTCCTGCGGTCTGAAGGTGGTCGAAAGCGCCGACCTGGAAGACCTCTGACGCATCAGTCCAGTTCTGCCCCGCAGATCGGGCACTCATCCCAATTGGATTTGACCTGGGCGCCGCACTTGGGGCATTTCATCCCCTTGCCCTTCGATCTTTCCGGGGGCAGGACGTACTCTTTCTCTTCTTTCGACTCCCTGCTTTTGGCCCACCGTTCCGGGAGTTCGGCCTTTTCCTCATCCCTCATGACGTCGGCGAAGAGCGTCAGTGAACCGGCGATGGCCAGCACCGCCCCGAAGACGCAGAGGAACACTCCCGGTCCATACGTCCCGTCGTTCCCGGCCGGCCTTATGATCAGGTCCTGGAGCCAGAAGACCGATATGATGGAGATCACCGAGGTTGTGAGCGCCAGCGCCAGCGTGACCGCCGCGACCTCCCGTTTCCATCTGCCTTCCACGATGATGCGGGAGAGCTGGGCTACCGAGGATACCGCCAGAGCGATGCCGCCGAACGGCAGGATCCATAGCAGACCGAAGTTGCCCGAGAGCTGGACCAGGTCCACGAAGTATCGGTGATCGACGGTTGAGCCGGACATCTTGATGTCGGCCCAGCTGACCGCTGCCGAGAGGGCGAACAGCGCACCGGCGAAAATGCAGAAGGCGACGCCCACCAACAGGGCGTCCTGGTAGGTCGAGTGCGGACGCTTGGCCTTCTCGATCCTCTTCTCAAGCTTCCTCCCCTTGGAATCGGAGCCCCCACCTAGCTTCATATCAGGGATGCATATGCATCCAGGCCAATAATGTTATGCCACTAATCACTGACGAGCGTTCCCTTGATCTTCTTGCCCTGGACGGCCGCCCTCATCTCGTCCATGTTCCGGCCGTTGATGATGTAGATCGGTATGTTCTTCCGGGCGGCGATGGAAGCGCCCAGCGGATCGAAGACGTGCGAGGGTCCGGCACGATGCATCCCATGGCTGACCAGCTGGTTCAGTTCCGCGTGGGTGATGGTGTGCAGACGTTTCGCATCCTTGACCTTTTTCGGGTCGGCGGTGAACGCCGCGTCGACCGATGTGCCGTTGACGATCCTTGCCGCTCCGACCCTCTCTGCCAGCATCGCGCTCACGGCATCGGTCGTGTGGCCCGGGACCGTTCCGCCCATTACCACTATCTTGCCCTTCTCCGAAGCCTTCTCCGCATCTTTGATCGTTACCGGTACGGTATCGATCGCCTGTTCCCCCAGCGACAGCGAGACCAGTTTGGCGTTTATCCGGGTGGTCATGATGCCGAGCTCGTCCAGCTCTTTCTCGCTGGCTCCGATGTCACGGCCGGTGGTGATGTAATAGCGGGCCACCTTTCCCCCACCGCAGACCAGGAACAAACGGTACTCGGATGACATATCCTTCAATAAGCTGGAAAGGTTGGACAGGTGATCGGCATCCTCCTCATCGGGGATCAGAACAGAGCCGCCCAACGAAACAACGACAGTATCCATGTGGGCACCAACAGCTTTATGTGGGTAATTGTTACTGCTAGAAAAAACCATAGGTTGTCATAGAAATGCAAGTCGATATTCAAGGGGAGCAGCTCTCCGATCGCCAGAAGTATGACTTCAAAAGGGCGTTGGAAGAGATAAGGACCCTCAAGGGAAGGGGCACCGAGCTGATCTCTGTTTACGTTCCGCCGAACAAGCAGATATCCGACGTAGCCGCATACCTGCGAGAGGAGTTCTCACAGTCATCGAACATCAAGTCCCAGGGGACCAGGAAGAACGTCCAGGGAGCCATCCAATCCATTCTGGCGAGGCTCAAGTACTTCAAGGCCCCGCCGGCGAACGGGGTCATCTTCTTCGTCGGCGAGATCGCCGCCAGCGGCGACCAGACCAGGATGGTGCAGTATGTCCTGGAGCCGCCAGAGCCCATTACCACGTTCCTTTACCGATGCGACTCCGACTTCTATCTCGAGCCTCTCTCCGACATGCTTCTGGAGAAGAAGGTCTACGGTTTGATCGTCATCGACCGGAGCGAGGCGACATTGGGGCTGCTGCGAGGCAAGAAGATCACGGTCATCC
The DNA here is from genome assembly GCA_036504055.1 of Methanomassiliicoccales archaeon. Lineage (NCBI taxonomy): Archaea > Methanobacteriati > Thermoplasmatota > Thermoplasmata > Methanomassiliicoccales > Methanomassiliicoccales archaeon. The sequence goes on from DASXVU010000007.1 coordinate 37,753, forward strand.
GTAACTTTGCTTCGCTGGTCCCGTCCAAGCACCGAATGGGAGGTCAGTCGGCGCAAAGGTTCGAGCGTCTGATCGAGATCTCCGCCAACGAGTTCTACAAGAAGGTGGCGGACATCGCCACCGAGTCGTTCTACAACCTGGAAGGCCTCCAAGGCATCCTCATCGGAGGCCCCGGCCCCACGAAGGATTACTTCGCCACCGAAGGCTATCTGCACCACGAGCTGCAGAAGAGGGTGGTCGATACATTCGACATTGGCTATACCGACGAGTACGGGCTCAAGGAACTGGTGGACAAGGCCAAGGACCGCCTGCAGGACATGGACCTGATGCGCGAGAAGCGGCTGATACTCCGGCTTCTCGAGGAGATCCGGAAGAACGAAGGTTCGCTGGCGACGTATGGTGAGGACCAGGTGCGTGCGGCGATCAAGATCGGCGCGGTCGAGGTGCTTCTCCTTTCGGAAGGCATCAGGAAGCGCCGGCTGACGCTCGAGTGCCCGTCCTGCGGCACCACGTCAGAGATCACGGTCTCCGAGGTCCCCAGCATCGTTCCGTGCCCCAAATGCAATGCCAACGCCAACGTGGCCAAGAACGTGGACATTGTGGATGACCTGTTCGAACAGGCGGAGGCGATGGGAACCAAGGTGGAGCTTATCTCCGCCGACTCTGAGGAAGGGGAAATGCTGCTGAAGGCGTTCGGCGGGATCGCCGCCCTGCTGCGTTACTCGACCGGGTGATCTCGATGGATGCGATGGGTCAGTTCAGAGAAGAGGTAACGTGGGCGGTCGATTCGGTCCTCGACGCGATCGGTGCAAAGGTCCAGTTCGAAGTGGAGGTGCCGGACCCGGAGAAGGCCGATCTGGCCATCCCCTGCTTCCCGATGGCCAAGGCCATGCGCAGGAATCCCGTGGATATCGCGAACGAGATCGTATCGAAACTGCCCCCGATGCCCACCATCTCAAAGGCGTGGGCTGACCGGGGATATCTCAACTTCAAGATCAACGAGGAGTTCCTGGCCCTGACAACGGTCAGGGGGATCATCTCGACGAAGACCCATTATGGAATGGGCTCGTCCAAGGATGCCAGGGTCCTGCTCGAGCACACATCGGTCAACCCGACCGGGCCGTTGCACGTGGGACGTGCCCGCAACCCGCTCATCGGTGACACACTGGCCCGCTGCCTGAGGACCTGCGGTTATGATGTGACCACCGAGTATCTGGTGAACGACGTGGGCAAACAGGTGGTCCTTTTGACATGGGGCGTGCACAACGTGCCCGATGCCGAGGTCCCGGAATCCGAAAGGAACAAGGACGACCACCGTCTGGTTGGTTATTACCAGAAGGCCAACCAGAGGATGGAGGCCGAGGCGGACGTGCAGGAGCAGATCTCCGGGATGCTCAGGCGGTTCGAGCTGGGCGATCAGCTGGTCATCAAGCAGGTGCGCGACACCACCGAGAGGATGCTCAACGGGATCCGCTCCTCGCTGTCACTGGTCGGCGTGGAGATCGACAACTATGCCTGGGAATCACAGTTCATCCTGGACGGCAGCGCCAAGGAGGTGGTCGAGCTGCTCAAGAAGACCTCCTTCTGCAGGGAGGAGAACGGTGCCTACTATCTTGACCTGGAGACGTTCGGCATCCACGGCAAGAGCACCAAGTTCTTCTTCACCCGGGCGGACGGGACCACGCTGTACACCACCAGGGACATCGCCTATCACCTGAACAAGTTCACCAGGGCGGACGTGCTCATCAACGTGCTGGGCGAGGACCAGAAGCTGGGCCAGCAGCAGCTGGCGGCGGCGCTCAAGATATTGGGGAGGACCTGCGTTCCGGAATGCGTGTTCTACTCGTTCGTGTCGCTGCCCGAGGGACGCATGTCCACCAGGAAAGGGGTGGTCGTCTATCTGGACGACCTCATAGACGAAGCGGTCGACCGGGCGTACGAGGAAGTGAAGGTAAGACGCCGGGACCTCTCCGAGGAGAAGATGAGGCAGATCGCCAAGGACATCGGGACCGGCGCGATACGCTACAACATCCTGAGGGTGCAGGCGGAGAAGCAACTGGTCTTCAAGTGGGAGGAGGCGCTCAACTTCGAGGGGAACAGCGCCCCGTTCGTTCAGTATGCCCACGCGAGGGCGTGCAGCATCCTGCGCAAGGTGGAGTCCTACGACCGGGAGGCGGACCCGAGAAAGCTCATCGACCCATATGAGAGAAAGCTTATCCGTGTATTATCGTTATACCCCTCGGTTGTCAGGGAGGCAGGGGAGAAAAGGCGAGTCCATCTGCTACCCGCGTATGGACATGAGGTCGCGGCGGCGTTCAATCAGTTCTATGGCGCTGTTCCGGTGCTCAAGTCCGGAGAGCTCCAGGATGCCAGGCTGTGCCTGGTGGAATGCTCGATGTGGGTGCTAAAGAACACGCTCGTCAACCTGGGCCTCGTAGCGCCGGAGGAGATGTAAATGGTGGAGATCAGGGCACTGAAAGAAGAGGACAGAGGGCACGTGAGGGCGCTGGAGTTGTTCTGCGTCAGAGAGTACCTTGAATCAGCTCTTAAGAAGAACTGGGACACCCTCCCGCAGGAGCTCATAGACCAGCTCGGTGCGTCCGCCAAGGGTTCCTTCGACTATTACAAGGACGCCGGCCTGAGCTACGTCGCCATCGAGGACAAGCAGATCGTCGGCTTCGTCTTCGCCCAGATGGTACAGCACGTCTTCAACGTGGAGAAGGTGGTCTGGATCGAGAGCTTGATGGTACATCCCATGCAGAGGCGGAAGGGCATCGGCTACAAGCTCCTGCGGAAGGTCTCCGGGGATGGCAAGAAGAAGGGGGCCAAGGCCGTCCAAAGCGTCATCCTACAGGATAGCCAGAGCGCAATATTGCTGCACAAGAAGGTAGGCTTCTTCATCGATGGCAGGAAGCTTGCGTTCCTGGACCTCGAATCGTTCGAATGATCACCGCTGGAAGGTGAAAACCTCTTTCCCGTATTTCTCTTCAGAGAGCCTCTTGGCAAGTTCCCGTTCGTCGCATGACAGCGCTCCAGGTGCGATCTTTGCACCGAACGCCTTTTCGAACCCGGTGACGAGCGCCACCTTCACCTCACCGATGTCGACCTTACGGCCTAGCTCCTTCGTGACCGAGGTCATCCCATCGACGCTGCGCGGCTTGCCCGGTCTCTGACGGATGACGCGCATCATCAGGTCCAGGTCCGAATCCACTATGACCGTACCGTGCTGGAGCACTACGCCTGCCTTTCTGGTCTGGGCGCTGCCTGAGATCTTCCGGCCTTTCACCACGACGTCGTTGAGCGGTTTATGTTCGGCCTCGATGCCCAGGCTTTGGAGGGCGTTGACCACGCCTCCGCAGATAAGCGGATAGGACTCCTTCGGATTTTCCGGTATCAAATCTGCCCCGACGGTCGCTGTGTATATTATCTGGCCGGGATCGGTGAAGATCGCGCTCCCTCCGGACAGGCGTCTGACGACCTCGATGCCCAACTCCCGGCATAGATCGAGGTCTATGCACTCTGCCGCCTTCTCAAAATATCCCAGTGAAACGGTGGGGCGGTCACGCGAATAGAAGCTGAGGGTGTTCCCGACATGCCCGCCGGAACGGAATGTAAGGATCGCCTCGTCCGTTGCTGCGGTGAGGGCGGGACTCATTGTTCCCAGGTCGACGGCGCGCCATTCCACGCTCGACAGACCGTAGGATGATAGATAAAAGATTTGCCCAGCGCCTTAATGTTCGTTCCTTGGTTCGGGCTCAGGTGACTATCTCATCCACCCGTTCCTGTTCGATCGCGTGCCTTACTTCCATGGCCAGCCTCCTTCCGGTGGACATGTTGGTGCGCCACATCGAGTTGCCGTAGGCATGACCGACCGCCATGTGCACGTTGGTCCCTCCGCCGATCCTTGGGGCAACGTCATAGATATAGAATTTGAGGTCCTTGTCGACGCAGGTCTGGAGGCAGAACGGACCGATGATCCCGGGCTTGAAGTGCTCCTTGCAGGCCTTGACGTATTTCTCCGCCAGGTCGAACGCGTTCTCCAGGAGCGATTCCCTCAGGGTGGCGGAGTTGTGGCCGCAGACGGTGTATTCCGGTATGCTCTGTTTGTCATTGAGCGCCAGCTGCTGGGCCGCCGGCAGCCGGACATGGCCGTCCAGTGAGCTCTCGAAACGCCAATCGACGCCTATCAGTTCGATCTTTGAGCCCTCCTCCTCCAGCGGGGAGTAGAAGAAATCCAGGTTGAAGACCGGACCGATTATGTACTCCTCCATGCGCGCCCCGGCAAGGTTCTCTTCCTCGATGACCCCCTGGGCGATCAGTTTGTCCGCCTTGGAACGGTATTCGTCATACGACGAGGCGGTGAAGAATCCTCGCTCCAGCTTCTTCTTGGCGTGATGCAGCTTGACGATCGTGAGGGCGTTGATGTCCTCCGGTTTGGACACCTTCTTCGGCGAAGGCATGCCCGCCTCGTTCAAGAGCCAATAGTAATCCTGGGGGCCGCCCCGGTCCTCGCTCCGTAATAGGTTCCTGGAACCGACCATGGGCACCGCGAAATCGTTCTCCACCGCGTCCAGGCTGCAGTATGAGGTGAATGACCGGTTCGGCACGAACAGGGCGTTATTGGCGACAAGCTGGTCCATGACCGCCTTCGATATGGTATCCTTGAATTTCTTCACCATGATGACTTCATCCACCATGCCCCGGCGGACGGTCCCATCCCGGTTACGGTAGGCCTTGAAGTACTTGGTATAGGTCTGGTCCCTTCCTTCCTCACATACCGCCAGCGTGCGGAACCCTTCCTCCACCGCTCCATCGCACACGTCCAATGCAGAGTGGGATGCCAGGACGCCGATCTTGGCGTTCTTGAGGTCGTAGGATTCCAGTTTGCCGAGGACTTGCTGCCGGTCTATCAAATCGGTCACTTCCGTCAAACGGGTATGCTGAATGGAATTAAAACTTGTCGCTGCTCAGGCTAGGTTCAACAGGATGATCATCACCATCAGGGAGATCGCCCCGACCGCATCGATGGCGGAGGATGTCAGGGGGATGCTGTGGTCGTCCGGGTCAAGAGCAAACCGGTAGGTGTAGATGGCCACATAATAGGAGATGAAGTTCAGCACTGTTACCGTTATGAGGCCCGCCGCGAGCGACAACAGGACCATCTCCAGCAGACCGGGCGAGCCCATCCCGAGGATCTCGGCAACGAAATGAGAGGTCACTCCTACCAGTGTGAAGACCCATATGGAGAAAATGTAGATGATGGCGAAGTTCTCCCAGGAAGTCCGGCCTGGTGTCCTCGTCGGCTCGATCGTACCCATGTGCAGCATCGAGGAGAGCCTGGAGGTGAGTATCCCTCCCAGCGCGTTGGCATCCTCCAAGAACGGCGGGATGAGTATGAGCAACGCCGGCAATGTCACCAATCCCGTTATCTGATTGTCGATGGTAAGACCAGCAGCGATGTCCAAGACGATGCATATGAGGAGAACCGGCACGCTCTGCATTATGATCCGTTTCGTCTCGCTCTTCTTCATCATAAAGGCCCGATATGACAAGTAAACGGTCAGCACCAGGAATATCAGAGAAAAGGTCAGCGTGTTTGAAGAGAGAAAGGAGCCGAAATCTCCGGTCACGATCAGCGCCGCGATGAACAGCATGGGCAATGTGACTATGTCCCCGGCCGCGGTGATGATCGGAGCCGAGATATTGTCGATGTCCCATCCTCGTCTATAGCCTATCGACGCGACAAGAATGTTGATGAGCACAATGACCACGCCGGCCAGTGCGCCTCCGAGGACCGAGATGAAAACGAATCCCTCGATCGAGATGCTGGTTACTCCTAGAGCAACAGAGATCGACTTGGCCATCACTCCCATCACCAAGGACATGACAACCGTCAGGAGAAGGGAAGCGCTCAGGTTCTGGCGCAGCATGCTTCCCCTCTTCATCGACAGTTCGAACGTGCCGACATGCATGGCGGTACCCAACCTGCTGCCCAAGGCGCCAAAGATGTTACCCCTCATGCCGATTGCGGGTGGGATCAGGATCATCAGACCGGGGAGCAGTGCCAAGGTTTCGGTCATGAAACCCAATGTCGCTCCAGCCGCCAGGTCTCCGATGGATGAGATGACCAGCCCGATGAATCCGAGGGTGAACACACTTCGGTTGCGTCCGAAGAAACTGCGTATTCTTCCCCCCGATGCCACCCCATTCATCTCCCTGCATGAGCATACTCATCCTATATTTGATGTTCGAAGGGTGGAGTCCAGTGATATGGTTTTCTCACTTCGGCATGGGCAATAGATAAATATCGCTGAATAGGATTGATGGTAGTCCGCTTTTCAGGGCAGGTAGAGATTCTCTAGCCATGACCTGGGGCGGAAGGGTCGGGATCAAATTCAATGTGTTTGGGCTGTTTCAGCGGCATCCTCCTCGTGAACGATAGAAGAAATACCATTCACGGAGTACATGAGGTGTGCACCTTATGACCGAACATCATGAGCACACACCTGACCGGACAGAGATATCCCATACCACCGTCCGTGAGCTCCTCACCGAGATGAAGGACATCTCCGAGGTGATGGTAGATCTGGCATATGCCGCCATCATGTTCGATTCGGAAGAGATCGCCGAAGAGGTCGCGCATCTCGAGGAAAGGATGCACACCCTAAACTATGAGATCCGGATCAAGGCGATGCTATCGGCGAGGACATACAACGACGCGGTGAAGATCGCGGGGTTGTTACAGGTGGCCGCCGCCTCCGAATCTATATCGAATGCTGCGGGGGACATAGTCACGCTGTCCGGAGTAGATCCGACCAAGAAACCGTTCCTTTCCTTTGTACTTAGAGAGGCGGAAGAGAAGATCCGCAGGCTCACCATATCGGATAGCTCGGACATGGTCTCCCGGAGCATCGCTGACCTGAGCATCGAATCAGAGACCGGGATGAGGGTCATAGCGATCAAGCGCGGGAAACGCTGGATATACGATCCCGAAGAAGATACCGTTCTCAAGGCAGGCGATGTCATCATAGTGAGGGGAACCGAAAGTGGTTCGGAGGTGCTGCGCAAGCACGTTTCCGGTGAAGCGAAATGGCCGGTCTATCCGGTCGAGGAGGATGAGTGAAATGGACGAGATCGACGAAATGCTGTTGGAGCTCAAGGACACCTCTGAGCTGATGATAGACCTGGCATACTCTTCCCTGCTCTACAACAACCGCGACATCGCCGAAGAGGTCTTCGAGATGGAGGAGGCGCTCGATGAACTGGCAATGGAGATCCAAAAGAAGGCCATCGAAAGGGCGGTCAAGGACTCCGATCCGGACAAGGCCTATGCGGTGATCAGGCTGGCACAGTCGGTGGAGGAGATATCCGATGCCGCCCGGCAGATCGCCGACGTGGTATTGCACGATGTGGAGCCTCATCCGGTCATAGCGCTTTCCTTGCAGGAGAGCGAGTCCATCATCAGCAGCGCCATCGTATTGGAGAACTCCGACCTGGCCGGCTCCACCTTGGGAGACACCAAGCTGGCCAACCAGTGCGGCATGTGGGTGGTGGCGATCAAGAGAGGGCGCAAGTACATCTACGGCCCGGACAAGTCCACCCGGGTGTCCGCGGGGGACCTCCTCTTCGTGCGGGGCCCTCAGGACGGGGAATCCTGCTTCAGGGAGATAGCGGCAGGAGAGGCCCACATAGAACCGATTTGATCAGAAGATCATGAGAACAACAGAATGAACGACTATTCTTGATGGAGATGAAGTAGCCCCGGGCAGATTCGAACTGCCGTCGCTGCCTCCAGAGGGCGGCATGATTGACCGCTACACTACGGGGCTATGAAATGTGGGTAAAAAGTTCTTGGTCTTTAACCTTTTGCTCCCGTTCAGACTATTTCGTCTTATGGGACCTCAAGGCCTTCAGGATGCGCGCGTAAACGTCGCCGATCTCTCCTTGTCCGTCGATACGCACCAAGATCTGTTTGTCATAGTAGTATCTGGTGAGGGGCAGGGTCTTTTCTTTGTATACGCGGAGCCTCTCCCTGACGACCTTTTCCGAGTCGTCGTTCCTCTGGATAAGTTCAGAACCGCACTTGTCGCACTTGCCCGCGACCTTTGGCGGGTTGAACTCCAGGTGGAAGACCGAGTTGCATGACTTGCAGACGCGCCTTTCGGTGAGCCTCTTGACGAGCAGCTCCTCATCCACCTCAAGGTCTATGGCCATGTCCACGGTTATGATCTGGTCCAGCATCTTGGCCTGCTCGACGGTCCTCGGGAATCCGTCCAGGATGACGCCTCCCTGCAGTCCGGTGAGCTTCTCCTTGATCAGGTCCCCGACCAGCTGGTCCGGCACCAATCCGCCGGATTCCATGAAGGACTTCGCTTTGACCCCCAACGGGGTTCCGAGCTTGACCGCTTCCCTCAGCAGGTCGCCGGTGGAGATCTTTGTGAACTTGAGCTCGGCGCACAGCCTCTCGGTCTGGGTGCCCTTTCCAGAGCCCGGCGGTCCAAGGAGAACGATCTTGAGGTCCATGGGCGTAGGAACGGACTTCAAATAAATAAATCATGCGAAAGCTTGACACTGCCTGCCAGATGTTGGGATGCCGCTATCCCAGTTTCCCATAGCTATTTATGATTTCTTGATGGTCACTCACACATGATCAAGGGGAAACACGTCGGTATCCGGCCGCTCCAGTCCGACGATGCCTGGATCCTGTTCAAATGGTTCAACGATCCCAAAGTGACTGACGATCTCGGAATCAGGGAACCTCGGCCTTCCGTCTCCCTGGAAGAGGAGATGGAGCTGACCCAGGACAAGATCGGAAAGCGGACCGTCCGCCCTTTCATCGTGCAGGACCTGGACCTCGATGTCCCGGCTGGCCTGGCCGAACTGACCCGCATAGACCTTAAGAACGCATCGGCAAAGGTCTTCCTGGTGATCGGAGAGCCGGACCTTTTCACCGATGGTTTCTTTCTCGAGTCCCTAGGATTGGTCGCCAGCGTCGCTTTCAGGAACATGAACCTGCATCGGTTGGAGGTAAGGGTTCCGGCTTACAACGACAGGTTGATCCGGCTCTACCTCGCCTCCGGTTTCGAAACGGAAGGCAGGCTCCGGCATGACCATTTCCGCCACGGGGCCTATGTCGATTCCGTTATCCTTTCCAAGGTCCGGGGCATCGGAGGTGTGGACTGATGCTCGAGGGAGATAAGGTAAGGCTCCTGGCGGTCGACCGGGAGAACTTGCCGAAGTTCCTTGGCTGGGTCAACGACCCGGAGGTGACCCAATACCTGATGGTCGACCCGCCGCTGGGCATGGAACAGGAGGAGGCGTGGTTCGAGGGACTGCGTGACCGGGAGGCCATGGTGTTCACCATCCTGAGCAAGGAAGGTGAGGTGATCGGCAACTGCGGTCTGGAAAAGATATCCTGGAAGGACCGGAAGGCGACGCTCGGCATCATGATTGGCTCAAAGGAGCACTGGGACAAAGGCTATGGCACCGACGCGGTCAGGACCCTTCTCCGGCTCAGCTTCGATGAGTTGAACCTTATGCGGGTATGCCTGATTTGCGATCAGAGCAACGTCCGGGCCCAACGTGCCTATGAGAAATGCGGTTTCCGTCGCGAAGGGGTGATGCGTGCCTATCGGTACAAGAACGGCGCCTATGTCGACGAGGTGCTGATGTCCGTCCTGCAGCCTGAATGGCTCGAGCTGCGGAATAAGCCCTGATCGCTCTCAGTTGTTAGCATCCTTGATGCCAGGCGCTCCTTTCTCCAGCAGGAACTCGATGATGCGGCTGTAGATCTTCGGATAGCAGCCGTCCTCCCCTGATTCCAGTGAAGGGTTGTCATTGACCTCGATGACGTACGCCCCGTCCTCGCATTCCTTTATGTCCACGCCATAGAGTCCGTTGCCGATCGCCCTGGCGGCCTTGAGGCCGGCCTCCAGTACCGCGGGCGGGATCTTATCCATAGGCACACTTTCCGTAGTGCAGTACACCAGATGGCCGTTCACCTCCGCCTGGATCTTGAACGTCTCCGGCGGGATCATGTACTTGCAGGCATAGAGCAGCTCCCCGCCCAGGACGCCGATCCTCCAGTCGTACTTGCTCGAGACGAACTTCTGTACCACGATCCAGTCGGACATCTTCATGAAGCGGTTGGCCGTCTTCATGAAATCTCCCGGATCCCGGGCCTTCTCTACACGGGCGGAGAAGCAAGTGGACGGCTCCTTCAGTATCAACGGCGTTCCCCAGCTGTCGAACATCGCTTTGGCATGGTCGATCGTGATGTCCTTCTTCTTCAGGAAGGCGGTCTTCGGGATCTTCACGTTGTTCTTGAGAAGATGGTAGTACATGTTGACCTTGTCCGCACAGATCTGGATGGAGGCAGGGTCATCCACCACCGGGATGTTGTGCAGGCTCGCCATCTTCGAGGCCACGAACGCCACGTTCATCGGGTCGGTGTTGGTGCGGATGAAGAGCCCATCGGTCTTCAGCAGGCGCTTGATCTCCTCGGGGAAGATGAAGTCCACGCTGTGCCCCATGTCCTCGGCCGCGTCGCGGCATTTCAAAAGTGCGCTCAGCTGCTCTGCATTGCTCAGGGTCTGCCTGTTAACAAAAACACCTAGATTAGACATTTAATTTTTCGCCTTCCGTGAACGGGGCCCACCTGCTCTGCAGGTACTCTCCAAGGAGATGCTTCTCCCGCCTGGTGAGCTTGGAATACCTCACCGGCCCCATGGAAGAGAGTGAATACTTGCCATCATGCTCGATCAGGATCGCGCTGAAAAGCGGGATCCGGAACAGCCTATAAACATCCGATACCATCCTGGCCACCTCTGGATCGTCGTTTTCGACGGTCTTCCCGAAAACCGAGGTCACGGCCACCATGTTCGCACCCTGGGGCAGCTTCTGGTAGCAGAATGGATACTTGCCCTTGTTCGTGACATGCTTGATGACGTCCTTGGCCGTCTCCTCGTCCTTGACGACGAAGAACTCCGACGGGGTCGAGAAGTAGTTTAGACCATAGATCACGCAGGGGGTGCTGGCATACTGATACGATATCTCCCAGTCACTGACCTCGATCCCGGAGAGCTTTGCCTTCTCCAGGCAGATCGGGACCACGTACGCTTCGATCACCTGGCCGCTCGAGGGAACGGTGTTGATGCCGCTCATCTCGCTGCTCACAGCGGTATAGTAGGCCTCGGATTTGTAGAAATGGTTCTCGCTGACGACGTGCATGGAATCGTCCATGGACACCTTGAATATCGAATCCTCCTTGAGGACACGATCCTTCCTCTCGTGCGCGGTCATCTAGTGCATCACCAGAATATCGCTCATCGAGGTTGCCACTGACACAGGTCCATGACAACACAAAATCCATGTAATATTTGGATTTAAACAGAAATCAGACCACTGCGTCTCGGTCCCACACTGTTCCTCGCCCCTTTGCCGAGAGGCAGGAACGCGATTATCACTACTATCGCCATCTTCCGATTCTTCGCCTGAGTCTTCCATTCGAAACACTCTTGCGGTACCCTCATGTCCGAGAGATGCTTAAAACCTTTTTCCTAATTCTCGCTGGGTCGCAAAACAACGGCATCACATGTTAACTCCGTGGATCTCCAGGTGATCCTTGTCAGAACATCCGATGCTTCATTCCAGCCTATCCCTTTTCTGGAGACATCATGGAAACGATTGAGGTCGGCTCTTCGAACGGTTCTCCCCTAGACATGCGGGTCGCTCCTTCATGCTGTTCAAAACCCAAGGCCCTGATAAGCTTAGCCACCTTCACATTATTGCCCGGGACGCACAATCTGAACGTCTCGGCACTTATGTTCGATACAGTTGCCCGGAGCAACTGCTCGACCAGCACCGGTTCTCCATCCTTCACCACGCACGGACCCAGGTCCACCCTCCCCTGCGCCTGCCTGCACATGATGTATCCGGTGATATTGTTCCTTTCTCCGCAGGCGTAGACATGCGCCGTCGGTTCTTCGAATAGCACCTTCAGTATCCGGGCCCGATCAATACCCACCTCATCGATATCGAGCTTTACCACTTCCTCCAGGCCCGGAGTGAACACCTCGATCGACGGAGGTTCGATGTTGTGCACGTTACCCATGAACCTGAGCGAGAGGAACTCTGTCCTGAATCCGAACCTTTCGTAGAACGGTTCGACGCCTGGAACGCTGTCCAGCTTGATGCTGGTGGCACCGGAGCGTTCCGCCGCTTCGAGGCAGTGGGACAGCAGTTCCTTCCCGATCTGCCTCGCCCTCGACTCTTTCCGAACGATAAGCGAGTTGATCCAGGCCAGCCGGTCGTATCTTATGAAGCCAATGATGCCGACCTCCAGGCCATCCAGCCTGGCCTTGAAGAAACCGTCCGGCTCGAGCCGGAGGAGCCGTTTCCAATCCGCCTCGTTCCTGTTCCATCCTTCCGAATCGGTCAGTCCCTTTCCGAAGGCCAGGTCCTCCTGGGTGAATCGGACGATCTCCACGCTCACAAAATGGGAGCATTCTACCGGCAGATAGCGTTATCGTTTAAAGGGCATTCAAAGCACCATCGAAATGTAGGATCGTATGTCCAGTCGGAAGGGTTATTGTATCCGACCCTGCAATATCGGTCCGATTCCGATGAAGGTCAGTTTCCTTGGCACCAACGGCTGGTACGATTCACCGACCGGGCTCACCACATGCCTGCTCATCGACACCGAGGAATGCCACATCATCCTCGATGCCGGAAACGGGTTCCATAAGATCGATAAACTCATCCAGGACGAGAAGCCGATCTATGTCTTTTTGAGCCACCCGCACCTGGACCACATCTCCGGATTTCACACGCTTAACAAATACAAGTTCAAACAAGGGATCAAGATATTCGGACAGCCTGGGTGCAAAGAGGTGCTCAACCGGATCATAGCCCCTCCTTTCACCGTACCATTCGATCTCCTTCAATGCAAGGTGGAGGTGGAGGATGTGGCCGAGGGCAGGCATGAGATGCCGATCCGTTTCGAATGCCGATACCTGGTCCACAGTACTCCCTGCTTCGGCTACCGATTCGAAGTGGATGGAAAAGTACTGGCATTCTGCACGGACACCGGCGTCTGCGAGAACGCCATTGAGCTATGCCGGGAGGCTGACCTGATGATCACTGAATGCTCCTATAAGCCCGGTCAGTACAGTTTCGTATGGCCTCACCTGAATCCGGAGGACGCCGTTGACATGGCCAAGAACGCTAATGCCAAGCGTTTGGCCCTGGTCCATTTCGACGCCGCCCAGTACCAGACAATAGCGGAACGTTACGAAGCTGTGGAACCTCTCAAGGCCAAGTTCAAGGACATCTTCGTGGGTGAGGACGACAGGGAATTGACGGTCTGACCATTCCGATAATCAGCAACTATTTCAGACAAATAATCAATTGGTGGGCGTGCTCAGCAAGGAAATCCTCGACCAATTGGCCGCCATCATCGGCCCGGATAATCTGTCCACCCGGATCGCGGACATCTACACCTATGGTTTCGACTCGTCCATCCATCATGCCGACCCAGAGGTCGTGGTCCGTCCCGGATCGGCCGAAGAGGTGTCTGCCATAGTCAAGGTGGCCGCAAAGCACAAGGTCCCAATCACCGCCCGGGGCGGAGGGACCGGTCTGTGCGGGGGCGCCGTTCCGCTCTTTGGCGGCATCGTCCTCCAAACGACCAGAATGAACCGGATCAAGGAGATCAGGGTCGAGGACCTCTACTGCGTTGTCGAAGCAGGCGTCGTATATGATAAACTGAACGAGGCGCTGGCGCCAAAAAAGTTCTTCTTCCCTACGGCTCCAGGCAGCGGGGAGGCATGCACCATCGGGGGGATGGTGGCAACAAACGCGTCCGGAATGAGGGCGATCAAGTACGGGGCTACCAGGGACTACGTGCTAGGATTGAAGGTGATTCTGGCCAACGGCGATGAGATGGAGGTTGGCACCAGGACGCTGAAGAACTCTTCCGGTTATCAGCTGGAGAGGCTCTTCGTGGGCAGCGAGGGTACCCTGGGCATAATCACCGAGATCACTCTCAAAGTATCACCGAAACCGAGGTCGTCGGCCATGGTGGTGGCCGCCTTCGAAACGCTGGAGGCCGCGGGGAAGTGCGTGTCCAAGCTCATCGCGACGCCGTTGCTCCCTTCCGCCACCGAGTTGATGGACCGGACCTGTATCCGGGCGGTCAACAAAGCGATCAACGCAGGTCTGCCAGACTGCGAGGCATTGTGCATGATCGAGGTGGACGGCGACCCGCTGGTGGTCGCGAAGGATCTGGAAGCGGTACAAAACGTATGCCATGACATAGGCGCCGCCAGCGTTCAGCAATCCAGCGATCCGAAGCAGATGGCCAAGTGGACCAACGCCCGAAAATCGGTCATGTCCGCGCTTAGCCGATACGGTGAGAATTCAGTGTCTGTCTCACTGGCGGACGACATGGCGGTCCCGATATCCCGGATACCGGAGGCGGTGGTCGCGTTCCAGAGGATATCGTCGGAGAACGGGATCATTGTCGGCACATATGGACACGCGGCCGACGGCAACCTGCACACTAAGCTCCTGGTAGACCCCTGCTCAGAGGATTCGTGGAGGCATGCCGAGAAAGCCGTCACCGAGATCTATGACGTGGTCATCGCGCTCGGAGGAACGGTAACCGGGGAGCACGGAATCGGAATAACCAAAGCGCCGTTCCTGAAGAAGGAGAGGCCGACCGCAATCTCCACCATGTTGGCCATCAAGAAGGCGTTGGACCCGGACAACATCCTCAACCCGGGCAAACTGGTCCAATGGGAGGGCGGGATCATCACCCGCCTCCGGTATCCGTGCAAGGACCTGGACTGATCATTTGTTCATTCTGTCGTATGTCCGTCCAATTACCCGATAGTAATGAATCCCATGACCAGCAGCAATGAGACTCCCGTCAACGCCACCATCGTCACATAGACTGGAATGGACCAGACGGCGATCTTATAACCATCCAGTGGTGGGATCGGAATCAGATTGAACCCTCCCAGGAAGAGGCTCATTATCGCAACCAAATTCAGGATCAGGCCGGTGCTCCCGAACGGATATACGAGCCAGGCGGCCAGGAAAATCCCTCCGATGGCCAGATTGACGATCGGACCGGCCAGACTGATCAAGCCATTCTGTTTCTTTGTCACCCTGCCGGAGATATACACGGCACCTGGCGCCGCGAACAGGACGCCCATGAACGACATGACCACCGCCAGCAACAGTCCGAGCGGATACATCCTGAACTCCGCCCAGGCACCGTAGCGTTGGGCCACGAATTTGTGACCAAGCTCGTGAAATAGGAAACCTGCCAAAACCACCAATGCCGATACTCCCACTATTACCGGCAAGCTCAGTGATGATGCCAGCCCGGCGTAGAGGTACACTGTAAACGCCAGCGTCAGCGCCGCCACTCCGATCAATATGTGTGTGATCTCTACGCGGCTGAAACGTATCTTGCCATATCCTTGGGGGATATAGACCGTATTGTACTCGGGAAACATAGGTTCGCGGACCTACGAATTCTGGACGACTAGTTAAAACTTGGGCGCAAACTTCGTCTTGGCCCGATGGGTGAGTCCGATGGGACAAAAACGGATATCTTTTTGTACGGGTGCGCGGAATAGCAGCCGTTTCCAAATGTCACATTTTCTTCATGGCAAGGCATTGTTCCGTTGGTGCGACAAGTGCGGCACGTTGCTCCTGGGGACCGGATGCGATACCTGCGGCGCCACGGGCCGGGAGTTCGAGGTATCATTGCCCGGCGATATGAGGCCAGCCATGGGGAAGGCGGCCGAGGGTGTCGCATTGATTTTGCGAAAACACTTCGGGTCCAGCGTTCCTACGGACAGCAAGCTCATCTTCCTAAACAAGGTGGCTGGAGAGGACCGGTCCGATGAGATAGTGGTCGACGGAAGGATAATCGGAACGATGCGTTTCGATGTCCGCATAAAGGAGTTTGCTTTCGACCTCAAGATGGACGGTGCGCAGCAATTGCTCCCAGTGGCAAAGAAAGGGATCGTCACCGTGGCCAAGCTGACCGGGCACCTGAAGGGAAAGAAGGTGTCTGGCCAGGAGATAGTGGATATCAAGGGTGAGTTCTCCGAGGGCGACCCGCTGATCGTCGTTTCTGGCAACACCCTGTGCAGCGCCGTGGCAAAGGTCGGCTCGGGCGAGGCGAAGACGGCCGAGAAGGCCATTCTGATACGGGACGTCGGCAAGGTGGAGAAACAGCCGTTCGGGAAGCGAGCCTCAAGACAGGACTTCGTGGCGGCGAACCGCAGGTTCCTGGAAGGATTGGAATCCAAGGGTGTCAGCGACATCAAATCATTCGTTGGCAACAGGGGATTGCCGGTCACCCTTTCGTTCAGCGGAGGGAAGGATTCCCTGGCCGCTTACGGGATCTCCAAAAAGGCCAAGCTCAAGATCACCCTCATCTTCATCGACACCGGCCTGGAATTCCCGGAGACCGTCGATTACGTGCACAATTTCGTGGCCAAGCATAACGAACAGCTGATAGAGGCCTCGGCAGGGAACGCGTTCTGGGAGCAGGTGGACACCTTCGGACCGCCTGCCAAGGACTTCCGATGGTGCTGCAAGGTCTGCAAGCTGGGGCCAGTGACGACGGCCATCGAGGAGAACTATCCCAAGGGAACGATCACCATCGAAGGGAACCGCGGTCTGGAGTCGTTCTCCCGGTCGCGCATGAACTTCGTCGAATCCAACCCCTTCGTTCCGAACCAGACCATCCTCAATCCGATCAAGGATTGGAGGGCGGCGGACGTCTGGGGGTACATATGGCTGAGAGGCCTTGACTTCAACCCGCTCTATGAGCAGGACTTCGAACGCATCGGCTGCTATCTGTGCGCTTCATGCCTGGAGAGCGAATGGAAGAGGACCTCTGAGCTCCATCCGAAACTGCACAGCGACTGGCAGGCCTATCTGGACAAATGGTCCAGGCGGGTCGGGGTGGGACCGGACTTCGTCAGGTACGGGCTCTGGCGTTGGAAGGTGCTGCCGCCAAAGATGAGGCAGCTGGCCGACGAGGTCAATCTGAAGGTGCCACAGGCCCGCTCCGACCGGCTGGAGCTCAAGATGACCAAGGGAGTGAGCCCATGCGTCACCGGAGGATACTCGATCGAGGGGGTGCTCATCCTCCCCAAGAAGCGTGACTTCTCCCGGGTCGGGGAAACGTTGAAAACGGTAGGGAAGGTGAAGTTGTCGGAGGAGTTCGAGATCGCCCTGGTAAAGAACCGGGAAGGTACGGTGAAGGTCTTCGGCGGCGGGCAGGTGCTCGCCACCGCGGCGAACGAGAGCGCTGCGCAGAAGCTCTTCGAGTCAGGGGTGAAGGCGATCCTCAAGGCCCAGATGTGCACCAGATGTAACATCTGCGTGAAGAACTGCCCGCAGCGAGCCATCAGGATCGAGGATTCTCCGATCATCATAGAGGAGCGGTGCAACCAGTGCGGCAGGTGCACGGATGCCTGCGTGGTGGCACACTATTACGACAAGCTAGTGGCGGGAAAGGATAGGGTCTGATGATCCGAGACCTCCCGGACATGCTATTATATCGTTGAGCGTCTTCCCCGGAGCGTAAATGAATTACGACATGTTCATCGCCGGCGCCATTGGCTTTGCGCCAGCCATATTGCTGATGTTCTACACGTTGAAGAACTACACCTATCCCGCCGTGGAAAGGCCATTCTTCGATGACCGCAAGGTCTTCTTCATGTTCGCGGTGGGCATCATGATCGGAGTGGTCCTGGCGAGCATCAATTACCTATTCGTGACCGGTGACGCCTATTCCCTGATCATCTTCGGCATCCTGTTCGCGCTCCTGGAGGAGATGGCCAAGTTTGTCATCTTGAACCTGAGGCGCTTCCTGCAGAAACTGGACACCACGTTCTACGGGGTCACGTTGGGCCTGGGCATCGGCAGCACCACCGGTTTCGGGGCCGCCTTCTTCGCTCTGACCGCGCTCAACGGACAGGGCGGTCCGTTGGACTATGTGTTCCTGGTCCTTCTCGCGATCCAGCTGGTCCTCTTGCATGGGGCGACGGCCACCACCATCGCCATCGGGTCGGCCCGCGGCAACCCCTGGCCATTCCTGATGCAGGCGATAATGGTGCATGTGGCGGTCAACCTGCTGATGGTCCCCTACTATTTGGCCGAGAAACCGCTCGGTTTCATCAGCTTCGCCATTGCGCTGGGTTTCCTAGCAATGTACTATCGGCATGTCTCCAAGACCATGATCCCGGACGTGGTCTCTGAGGCCTTATCAAGAATGAGGCACGCCTCAAAACGTTAATATCGGCAGGGTTCATTGAACTCGCTGTGGAGCAAACAGGGCCCAATCCGAACCAGCAGACGTATGCCCAACAGTACGATCAGACCTATGGACCTCCACCGCCGCCGCAACCGGGACCCAGTCAATTGCCTCCTCCAAGGAGGAGGAACCGCGGGGCACTTAAGGCAGGTGTGGTCCTGGTCATCGTGATCGTCATAGCGGTCATTTTGATCATGCCCTCCACTCAGGATTTCCTTAAGAGATCGTTCATATCGCCGTTCCAGGAATCGTTCCCTGAGTACGCGGACATCTCTTTCAAGAGGACCTTTACGGTCGGGGCGAACGGAGGGTCGCTCATCAATTACACAGTGGGATCCATCCGCCCGCAGAACATATCGCAGGAAGGGGTCAACCTGCAATTGGTTGAATCGTTCTCTACCAATCCGACCCCGACATCCGTGATACAGCGCGGATCGGCCAGCGGACTCTTGTGGGAAGGTGGTCAGTTGGTGGGTCAGCAACAAGAGACCATCACTGTCCTGTACCATGTCAGGGAAACAACCAGACAATGGTCCCTGGCATCGACCGATTCAGGGACCGCTTCCCAGATCCCATCTTCCCTCAAGGTGGCCTACCTGGGAGACGAATGGAAGATACAGGCCACCGATCCCAGCATTGTGGCGTTGTCGAAACAGATAAACGGCAACGGGACCAACGTCTATACCATTCTCAAATCGACATATACCTGGGTCACGAACAACATTGCTTATCCCGGCTCTCCGGTCGCCGGCGAACCGAAGACCTCATTGGAGACGCTCCAGACGAAGGTAGGGGATTGCGATGACCAATCCAACCTATTCCTGGGCCTCATACGGGCTGCGGGCGTCCCCGGATGGCTCCAGTTAGGGGCTCTGTACAACCCAGCAACCAACCAGATGGAGGGGCATGCATGGGTGCAGACCTATGTTCCTTATGCCAGCGGGGGAGGTGTCTACGTCAACATCGATCTGGTCAACAAGAACTTCCTCGTATGGAAGTCATCATTCGTATGCGACTACACCGACAACGGAAACGCCGTGGACCTAAGGAACTACTATTACACGTTCTACAGCGTCTATGACCCATTGACCTATCCATCCAGTTCCGGCCCCTCGTTCCAAGATAGCTATGCGGTGCTAAGCTACAGCGAATCACCGAACAGGGTCACCGTCAATCAGCTGGTCGACGGCGGTGGCTGGTCGATGCTGGCGACGGTCAGATCATAACGGACGGAAGCGCCCCGGCCTCGGCTCGTATATGATTCCCTCGTTCAACATGACCGAGGCGATCTTGGCGGGATCCAGGTCGTAACCCTCTTTCACCAGGGCATCCTTCAGATCGTCCAGGCTGAACCCTGTCTCTGAGGACAGTGAATTGGCTAGAATCACCATGCCATCAAAATCGAGCGACTGGTTCCTGGCCTTCTTTCTCTGTTCCTCGGTGGCCTGGCGGGCGAGTATGACGCCATCGTCGTAGTCCTCTATGGATTGCTGCATCCGGGAGCTGGTCCGGCGGACCGCCTCCGCCAGTTCCAGTTCGTTGTCGGTCTGAAAATAGACGCGCAGGCGGTCCACCTCGGAATGGACGCCGCAGCCGGGACATTTTGAGGTTTTTACCGAGAGGTCGACCCCCCGGGCCCGATTGCATCTCGGGCAGATGATCACTCCGAACATCAGTACTCTACAAAGACCAACGAGCCGAGGCAGGTGCCATAGTGGTCCATGGGGATGGAGAGCTCCTCAACGGCATAACGTATCGGCTTCAGCTCAATGTCCCTGAGGTTGGCCATCTCGTTCATCTTCCATTCCAGGACTTCTCGCAGCGCCTTCTTGGTGCCATGCATGTGTCCCTCGGCCACGTATCCGCCCTGTCCGTCCTTGCGGAAGGCATAGGCGATACCGGCAGAGATCATCTCTCCCTCTCCGCCCCTCATCTGGGCCAGGACGCAATGTGTGATGGACCCCATAGGAAGGTCCCGCGGGGCGACCTGCTTGGCGCCTACTGGCAGGACCGATGACACGGAAACCAGGTTAAGCTCGCCAATCTTTGCCTCTTTCAAAGCCTGGTCGAAAGCATTGAGGTCCGAGACCTTGGAGACGGCGCAGCCTGAAGTGACAAAGAATTTCTTTGGCAGTAAGTTCATATTCCGATGTAAATTTATTATGGAATTTAAGCGTTTGCATATATGTACGGTTGTGCTATTTCAGCTCCAGAAGGTGAAGTTCCCGCTCCAAAAGTCGGACATCCTTCTGATTGAGCGTCTCGGTCGATAATGGCAACAGCAGCATGCCTTCGTTCATTGCGATATTGTCATTGATCAATTGTATGAACTTGAGGATCTTCGGGAAATTGTTCTGACTTATGAGGTATTCCACTCCAGAGATGAGCACGATCGGCCGGACGGACGTTCCCAGGAAGTTCTTGATCTCTGAATAGATCAAGGGGACATTGGTCGGTTCACGGCCGTACTTGTTCTGGATCTCGTAGGAAAGCCAGAGGTAGGGAACCCGGTCCAGGCCCCATCTCTTTTGGACCTTTTCAGGGTACTCCCTGGCCACTATCATTCCTTTGTATCCTTCAGATATCTGGTCCTGGAAGATCTCATAGGCGATGGCCGGGTCTGCCACTTCCAATAGATACGAATTTCCCGGCTGCAAGACATATTTTTGGTCGCCTGTAGAACGCTTTGTCACTGTCTCTGGCACGTCGTAGGCGACCCCTGGTGTCAGGACATGCACGCATCTTTCCGCTCCTTCCGAAATGCAGGACACCTCGGTCGATTCGAATCTTCTTCCGAGCAGCGACGAGACCACCCCGGTCAGATACCCTCGGGTGAAATCGCACCGGCGGCCAGATCCTGCCTCCAGGGATTCCTGGAACGTAACCATGATCTGATGATCGGTGACAATGTCGACGTGGATCCGGCTCAGGCCGGTCTCCGACCATATCTGGGCCAGCATGTCCTTGGCCTGATCCAGGTCATTGCATTTTATGTCCAGGGTCTTGAGCAGTCCGACCCCGGCCCGGTAACCGTAGCGCTCCATGGTCGCCGCTGATGATGTGCCTTCCATCAGCTCCAACTCTTCCCGCAGGTCCCTCAGGGCCGAAGCGGGCATCACGAAGAACGGTCTCGTTTCCTGGGCCATATCAGCCGCCCACCATCAGTTTGCCGAGCTGAAGGAACGCTTCCTCCACGCCCTCCCCGGTCTTTGCGCTAGTTCTCCTGAAATCCCGGCCTATGACCGCCGAGAGCGACCTGAGCGAGTCCTCGGTGGCTTGGGGGATTAGATCGCACTTGTTAACTAGCGGTATCACCGGGACCTTTCCCGCCACCCGGGAGAATTCCTGAAACCAGGAGTTCAGACTTTCGACGGTATCCTGTCTGGTGTTGTCGCACACCATGAAGGCACCGTTCGCGCCGGAGAAATAGGCAGAGTGCATGGAGGCACCGCCCTTCTGACCCAGTATGTCCCAGATCATGATGGTGAGCTCGACATCTCCCAGGGTTATGACCTTCTTCGACACCTTTGCGCCGAAGGTCGATATGTAATCATCACCGAAAACATCAAGAACGTAACGCCTTACAAGACTGGTCTTCCCGACCGCACCGTCCCCTATCAAGCAGACCTTCCGTATGAATTGCTTCTTTTCCATGGTCCAGTGTTTGTTATTTGCAGTGCTCTATTAAAGGGTTCTCCGATGACATCGAAGAATGATAATCAGGACCTATCGAACACTGACAAGTTTGTGATGGACAGACTATCCATACAGATATGATTCCTCACCCGGCTTCTTGGTCTGTTTCATGCTCTCCATGGCGCTCTTCATCTCCCTCTCGATGGCCTCAGCCTCCATCCTCAGGGGTTGCGGGTCGAGCTTGATCTCAGGAAGCATCTCACCGATGATCTCGAGGAGCCTCGCTGCCCCCCTGGCATCTGGCATGTCCGCCTTGGCCGGCCCGAGCAGGCACATCACATCGATGCTCAGCCGGTCCCCTTCGGAGAGCAGGACACCTGATATGCCAGACACCATCCCTTCTCGCATTTCCGATATCCGGTACGTTTTGAGCATGTTCTTCATCCTCCCGGTCGTTCCGACGCCGAAGGTCCGGGTCTCCTGGAGGTTGTCAGAGGTGTTGACGCCCTCTAAGGTAAGGATGGTGTCTATCCCCTTCTTTTGGCACCATTCCAGGATGACCTCGCTCAGTCTCTTGATCAGGTCGGGCCTGGGCATGAACTCTGAAAGGATGACCACGATCTGCTCGCACTTCTCCCCTTCACCGTCGCATATGCGTTTGCCGGCATAGATGCGTACGGGCGGGGACGGGATCCCGTCATGGAGGATGGTGTATGGCGGAAAATCCTTGGAGATGATGGTGGCGATCCGTTCCAGCTTCATCGTTCTGACGATATAGTTGGCAGCGATGGAGCTCACCAAGCCTACGCTCGGGAACCCTATCACCGCCATGGAATTGGTGATCTGCGCGTCCTTGTACTCATGGAGGAACATGTCTTCGTCCATTTACATCTACCCGATCGAAATCATTGGACCTCAACCGTATTAATGGTTGGTGGACCCCGATTCTCTGGGGTGAATCGCCGGCAAAGAGATTTACGTCAAGCATGCATTAGGATTTCGTGGCCCAAGACAGCTTGAACATCACTCACACTCCGGGCGGCATCCCGGTAATCGTCGAGCGCCTACCGTACTTCCGTTCCGTGGCGCTTTCGGTCAACGTCAGTGTCGGCTCCCGGGACGAGCCCCAGGACCATTGCGGAATCGCCCACCTGCTGGAGCATCTCATGTTCAAGGGGACCAGCGAGCGCAGCACCAAGGAGATCTCTGAGATCATCGAGGGGGCCGGCGGCGAGCTGAACGGATACACGACCAAGGAGCTTACCTCCTTTCACGTCTTCTCATTGGACGAGACCGCCGAGACCGCTCAGAACATCCTCTCCGACATGATCGTGAACCCGCTCATCGACGAGGAGCATGTCGAACTGGAAAGGAGCGTCGTCACCCAGGAGATCAACATGATGGTCGATGAGCCCGAGGACTATTCCCGGGTCCTGCTGGACCAGACGATCTGGAAGGGACACCCGATGGCCACTCCGGAATCCGGCCTGGTGGAGAGCGTCAAAGGCATCGAGACCCCCGACCTGCGTGGATTCTACACCGACAACTATCTCCCCCCAAACCTGACCGTGGTGGCATGCGGTCATGTGGACCGGAAGAAGGTCCTGAGATGGGCCACTGAAAGCTTCGACCATCTGCCCCGGGCGAAGAAGGCGCCGGAACGTGTGCCTCCCCTTACGCATTCATCCATCAACGTTTTCCCAAGGGAAGGGGACCAGGCCTATGTGGAGATGGGATTTCCCGGTGTGGATGCGAGGGACCCGGACCGGCAGGCAGTATGGCTGGCCTGCGGCGTTCTGGGGGCCGGGACCAGCTCCCGCCTGTACCAACGCATACGGGAGGACGAAGGGATGGTATACACCATATACACCTTTCCGCAACTGTTCAGCGATTGCGGTCTGATCGAGACCCATTTCTCGACCGAGTCGGATAAGGCCGAGACGGTCATCAAGCACATAGCCGAGGAGCTGAAACGGTTGAAGGACGAAGGCTTGGTGCAGGGAGAGCTGGAAAGGGCCAAGCGCTGGGTCAAGGGAACTCTGGTCAGGAAGCTGGAGAACACCGAATCACGCATGTACTGGCTCGGAGAACATTACATGATGACCGGCGAAGTGGTGCCTCTGGGTAAGATGCTGGAGGATTTCGACAAGGTGACCGAGGACGATGTGGTCCGGGTCGCCAACGAGCTGTTCAAGCGGAACAAGCTCTGTGTCGTTTTGCATGCCCCGGACAGCCAGGGAAAAAAGATCGCCAAGAACATAAAGACACTGGACTTCTAACAGCCATTTACATCTTCAACTCCGGAACAGATACGGGACTCGACATGAAGGATAAAAGATAACGGCAGGTGTTGGCAGGTCAATTCTTGGCCGGAAGCATACCCTTATTTATTCGTCCCTCTCAATTGTTTCTAGAGGTTTACCATGGAATCAACAATTATGGCCCTACCGATATTACCAGGGAAAATAGACGCAGTAAAGGCTATGTTCAAGACCATAAGGGACGAGAAATGGAAAGACAACGAAAGGGTCGATAAGATGGCAGGTGTCGAGAAGGAACAGGACTTCGTCCAAACAACACCGATGGGCGACATGCTGTACATGTATATCGAATCCAAAGATATTCAGAAGACCTTAGCTGCGTTTGCCGCATCAAAGGATCCCTACATCCTCTGGTTCACTGAGGAGATAATGAAAAACACTGGTATAGACCTATCCAAGCCGCCTACCGTAGCACCGCCTGAGAACGTACTTTCCTACCACAGGTCTTTGCTCTGAGTGAATTCAGAAGGTAAGGCTTCTGTGATAACGATCTTCTGAATCCTTTCCTTATTCTTTTATGACAAGATCATGCCTGAAGGAACGATATTCATTGCCAGATGTGTTCCTGTTCACCATCGCATAAGAAGTGATGACGGCGTTTCTCTACGCCCACCCGGTTGTGCTATTGCTCTTGGCATGCTCCAGTCCAATTGACCTCACGGACTGCTCGATGGCAATAAACATCAAGACCCGGACGTTTAGGCCCGGTGCTTTCCCTCGATCAGATCGAGGACTGTCTGGACGGCCTCGGGCAGAGACTCTTCGACTTCCGGGGTCATGGTGTCTCCCACTGTCCAGACGTCGTTAACCTCGACCGCCACGAAGAATATCTCTCTTGGCATCCTTTCCGGCTCCAGCTTTCGTCCGAGTTCCAAAGCGGTCCCCACGTTAACCTCGTGCGGATTGGTGCCGTGGATCGTGGCGTGGAATGATTCCTCGCCCAGGACCATGACGGTTCCTGGGGCGTAGTTGGTGGTCACGATGGCATCGACCACGATGACAAGCTGATAGTCAAGCATCATCTCGATGAGGTCGAGGCCACTGGTGCTGGCCTCCTCCAAGTCGACATCCTTCAGGGCCATTGTCCTCAGCTGGTCGACTATGCGGAAACCGATGGCGTCGTCGGTCACGATCGGGCTTCCTATGCCCAGTACTAGCGTCCTTGACTTCATGTGCCGAATCTGATGGCCGGTACGCATAAAAATTTTCCCTATTCCCATCGGTCACATTTATCCATGCCGTACCTGATACACCAATGTGAAGCTGGAGCCCAAGGTAGCATTGGAGGTCAACGGAGTCGACCTGACCTCCCATCAGCTCGAGGTCATCGCAGCCATATATCGTCATGGCAGCCAGCGTTCGGCCGCCCGGAGCCTGGGCATCGCCACCCCGGTGCTGAACCGGTATGTCAGGCAGATCGAGGCCAAGACGAAGCTGAAGCTTGCGGAAGGTACCGCATCCGGTACTGTGCTTACTGCAGATGGGGAAAGGATCGCCAAGGAATACGAAGCCCTCCGTGTCCGCATGTCCAAGTCGCCGGTCTTAGTGGTGGGATGCACCATCATAACCGAGGACCTCCTGCTATCATCTCTTTCTAAGGTGGACCCGGAAGGGAAATTCGACCTGATCATATCCGATGACCTGAGAAACCTCAAGGACTTCCGAGCCGGAATGATGGACCTGGTAGTGCTGGACGATCCGCTCTATGCTTTCGACGAGAGCGAGGCATTGTTCGACGAGATCGGTTTCGATCGGCTCCTCCATGTCGATCGCGGGACCACCTATCTTCGCTTCCTGTACGGTGCCCAGCGTATTGGCTTCAAGCATCTGGAGGTAACCGGAAAGACCTACCGGGTGGAAAGGACGGAACGTTCATTGACCTCGTTGATGAACTCCAACATGAGCTTCTTTGTGAACGAGAGCTTGGCGGCCAGAAAGGGTCTTAAGATCAGGAGCGACACGGACCCGAGGCTGCTCAAGCATGAGATAATGGTGCTTTATCATGAGGAAAGGCCGGACATCGCATCATTGCTGCTGGAACTGAAGAAACAACGGGTTCTCTGACGGTCAGTGTATAACCTATTTAGGTTACACGTGCAGGATTTTTCATTCATGTTTATATACATCGGCAAGAATCCGGATGTAAGGTAATTTCCATGTCCAACATAAAAGAGCCGGACCCGGTATTCACCAAGGCGATAATAGACGCTGGCGGAAAGACCCTGGATCTCTGCTACCAATGCGGCACCTGCACGGCCAGCTGCCCATCGGGAAGGAGGACCGGGTTCAGGACCAGGCAATTGATTCGGAAGGCCCAATTGGGACTGAAGGACGACATTCTGCCCACCGAGGATCTGTGGCTGTGCACCACATGCTACTCTTGCGTCGAGAGATGCCCGAGGGAAGTGGAGATCACTGACATCATTACCATCATGAGGAACATGGCCGTGAAGAAGGGCTACATGGCCGACCAGCACAAGAAGATCGGCGCGTCCATGATGAAGACGGCGACCACCGTGCCGCTTTCGCCGGAGAACAGCGCCCTTAGGGAAAAGATGGGCCTCCCAGCGGTCCCGCCAATGGCCATCTCGGATCCCAAGGCACTCGAGGATTTCAGGACGATCATGAGAAAGACCGGTTTCGACAAGCTCATCGGAGGTGCGTAAATGTCTGGAAAGTTCGGATTCTTCCTCGGCTGCGTTGCGCCGCTGAGATACCCCGGTATCGAGAAGGCCACCCGTGAGGTCTTCAAGGCCTTGAACTATGAGCTGGTCGAGCTGGAGGGTGCTGGATGCTGCCCCGCGCCCGGTGTGATCAAGTCCTTCGATGAGCCCACATGGTTGGCTCTCGCTGCCCGCAACTTGGCGATCGCCGAGAAGAAGGGCGTCGACATCATGACCATCTGCAACGGATGCTACGGTTCGCTATTCGACGCGAACCATGTTCTTCACGAGCACCCGGAGAAGCTGAAAGAGGTCAATGAGATCCTGAAGGATATCGGCCTGCACTACAGCGGCAAGACCAAGGTCAGGCACTTCGCCGAAGTACTGCACAACGAGGTCGGCATGGAGAGGATCCAGGCCGCCGTCAAGAACAAGCTGGACCTGAACGTCGCGGCCCACTACGGCTGCCACTTCATCCGGCCCTCGAAGATCAAGCACCTGGACGACCCGGAGAGACCCGTCCTGCTGGACGAGCTGATCGAGTGGACCGGCGCTCACAGCCTCCCGTACAAGGACAAGAACATGTGCTGCGGAGCTGGCGGCGGCGTCAGGAGCAGGAACAGCAGCCTGGCGCTCGAGTTCACGGCCGAGAAGCTGAAGAACATCAAGGCGGCCGGCGGCATGTACATCATCGATGTCTGCCCGTTCTGCCACCTGCAGTTCGACAGGTCCCAGAAGGATGTCAAGGGATACGACATCCCGGTCATCCACCTGGCGCAGCTCTATGGTCTCGCCTTCGGTCTGCCCAGGTCCGACCTGGGCCTCGAGGCGCACGAAGTCAAGGTAAACCTGTGAGGATGCCAGGTTGCACACAGCCCATCTCATAGGCGTCTACACGCTGCGGGACATGCCCGAAGAGCTGACCGGGTTCGTGAACTTCCAGGCAAAGCTTGAGAAGCATGAGCTCCGGATGGACGAGCGCATCGCCCTGCTGGTGATCGTCGGCACGTCGTCGTATGTGCCGGTGTTCGTGGAGACCGTCAGCGACCTGACCGCGGTCCAGAAGAGGCTACTGGATCAGGACGCCGAGATGGACAACGTGACCAGGGAATCGCTCAAAAGGGTGCTGGCCGAGATCCGGGAACGTTCCGGGGCGTAAACGATTTCCAAACATCTTATCTTCCTTTTTCAGGCCGCGTAACACGAATCAGAAAAGGGCGGCACGCAATCTTTATATAAAAGTGGTACATTCCCAAAATATCCAATCATAGAGGTATCATCATGGCTGCAACATCTACAAAGAAGGTCGTTACAAAGGCCGCCTCACGTAAGGTGAAAGACCGGTGGAAGGCGAAGGAGTGGTACAAGGTATACGCTCCACGTATGTTCAACCAGGTCCAGCTGGGTGAGACCCCATCGGCGGACCCGTCTAGCCTGACCGGAAGGATCATCGAGGCCACCGTTCACGACCTGACCGGCGACTTCTCCAAGATGCACGTCAAGCTGAAGTTCAAGATCACCGAGATCAATGGGTTCGATGCGCACACCGTGCTCATCGGTCAGGATCTCACCAGCGATTACATCAGGCGCCTCACCCGGAGGAAGCGCACCAAGACCGACCACGTCATCGACATCACCACCAAGGACGGATACATCGTCCGGGTGAAGCCGATGAGCATCACCGAGAAGAGGATCCAGGCATCACAGGAGACCGCCGTCAGGACGCTCATGACCAAAGAGCTCCAGACCTCCGGCGCAGAAATGACCATCTCCGACATCATCAGGAGCGTCATCTCCGGAGAAATGGCCAAGAGGCTCTCCAACGTCAGCAAGGTCGTCGTACCGATCAAGAGGATCGAGATCCGCAAGACCGAGGTCATCCAGATGGGCAGCGCTCCGCAGGATGTTCCAGTCTTCGCGGCGCCGGAACCCGAGCCGGAAGCAGCGGTAGAGGTTACGGAAGAGGTCTCTGAGGCAGCGCCCGAGGCGCCCGCCGAGGAAGAGATCGCTCCGGCCGAGAAGGCCGACGAGTAAACCCTTTCGACAAACTCATTCAGATGCCGGGGTGGCTCAGCCTGGTGGAGCGTCGGACTCATAGGGTAAAGTGGTATTAACAGACCCTTCTCCAGGGCAATCCGAAGGTCGCGGGTTCGATTCCCGTCCCCGGCACTCCCTTTCACCATTTTCTTCTGATAGAGACCTTTTGCTCAATGTCACTCGTTTTCTCCCGTGTTCCACGTCATAACCCTCCCAAAACAATTTATCGGGGCGGTCCCGTAGCGAACCTTCGGTGAAAGGTTGAGGGTCATAATCTATACCGGCAAGGGTGGGGTCGGGAAAACATCAACCGCCGCTGCCACCGCCTTGCGGTCCGCACACATGGGATACAGGACTATTGTGGTCAGCACCGACTCGGCGCATTCTCTGGCCGATTCCCTGGACTTTCCCCTGACCGGCGAGATCAAGAACGTCGAGCCGAACCTGGACGCCATCGAGGTGGACGTCCTCTATGAGATGGAGCACAACTGGAAGGAGATCGGCAAGTACGTTTCCGATTTCCTCGAAGCCCAGGGCATGGACCCGGTCAGCGCCAAGGAGATGACCGTTTGGCCAGGGATGGAGCTGATGTCCGCCCTGTTCTATCTGGACGAGTTCTCCAAGAACGATCGTTATGACGTCATTATACTGGACACGGCGCCGACGGCGGAAACGCTGCGGCTGCTGAGCTTCCCGGAGACCTCTGACTGGTACTTCGATAAACTGTACAAGGTGTTCCGTAACACCATAAGGATAGCAAGGCTGACGGTGGGCAAGCTGATGAACACGCCTTTGCCCTCCAATGAGTTCCTCGACGACCTGGACCTCATCCGTACGCGGATGACCTCGGTCAAGAAGATCCTCACTGACCCGCAGGTCACATCCATCCGTCTGGTGGTGAACCCGGAGAAGATGGTGATCAATGAGACGAAGCGGGCCTTCACCTATCTTTGCCTATACAACCTGACCGTCGAATGCCTGGTCATCAATCGTCTCATACCGGAGGAGGAGAGGCGCCATTATCCCAAGGAGAAATGGGAGGAGCAGGCAAAATACATGGAACTGATCGAGGAATCGTTCAGCCCGCTGACCATGCTGAGGTCGAACATGTTCAAGACCGAGGTGTTCGGACGGGAGAAGCTGAACATCCTGGCCTACAACATCTTCGGCGAGACTGACCCCACCCGGGTCTTCTCCACGGACAAGGCCATGGCCATCTACCGCGAGGATGGTGTGGATGTCCTCTCCCTCAAGCTACCGTTCTCGAGCAAGGACGAGGTAGAACTTTATAAGGCTGGAGACGTGTTAATCGTCAAGGTCGGATGGTACAAGCGTTCGGTCTCGTTGCCTTACTCGTTGGTCACAAAGGACGCAACGAAGGCCGAGTTCAAGGACGGCAGATTATTGATCAAGTTCGAGGAGGTCAAGAAAGATGGCAAGGAAGAAAGCAGAGCCTGTTGAGGAAGAACCCAAGAAGGAAGAGGTCCCCTTCGAAGAGAGCGAGAAATGGAGCGAGCCCAGCGGGGGAGTGATATCACAGGATACGGTAGGCCACCTGATGAAAGCGGCGACCGAGTTCCTGGGAGCGA
Organism: Methanomassiliicoccales archaeon; assembly: GCA_036504055.1. Taxonomy (NCBI): domain Archaea; kingdom Methanobacteriati; phylum Thermoplasmatota; class Thermoplasmata; order Methanomassiliicoccales; species Methanomassiliicoccales archaeon. Next base: position 68,345 of record DASXVU010000007.1, read on the forward strand.
TGGATACCATGGTACCGAAAAGGAAAATGCCAGACGAGGTGCGGGTACATTATAAGGCGGCCAAGAAAGAGATGCTTTTGATGGCCCGGGCAATACTGGACGCCAAGATAGCTGAGTGCGACAGCGAAAAGGCCCCGGCCGAGGAAGAGCCGCGGGTAAGAAAGATAAACCTGGAGTGACCGGTCAGACCATTCACTCCATTCTCCATTTTATCGAGGAGCGTTCAGTCTGACTACGGTCCCAGATCACGGCATTCGGGGCAGCGAAGTTCACCTGAGCTGACCCTGAGATCGATGGAGAATTGGCCGCAGTTCTCACAATAGCCAGTGAACACCTGCGGTTCCTTCTCCCGACCTATCCCCCCGCGGTTCACCCGGGACCACTCCCGTGTCAGTTCGATCAGGGATGGGGATATGCGGAGCACGTCGTTCTCTGTCAGCACTCCCACCAGCACATCGCCTTTCACCACCGGGAGGCGCCTCACATGCATCATCGACATCCGCTTGGCCGCATCTGACAGCGATTCCTTGGCCGTCGTGGTGATGAGCGGGGATGTCATTATGTCCTTGACCAATGTCTTGGACGGGATCCTGTTCTCGGAGACGATCTTGTTCAGGAAGTCCCTCTCGGTCACGATTCCAACCGGCAGCTCGTCCTCAACGATGATGAGGCTGCCGACCTTCTCGTCCCTCATCAGGACCGCAGCCTCTTTGACGGTCATGTCAGGGGTGCCGGTGCGAGGGGATTTGGTCATTATTTCCTCGACCAGTATGTCCATCGTTCCATCGCTCATGCTCATACTATTCGAGCGGAGGGATTAAGTAACTTTCCGGTTAACGGCTGAAGTGGAAGGAAACTGGATAATTACCTGGTTCGGACCGGTGATCGCTTCCGGGAACACAGGTGCTGCAGGAATCATGGCTCTGGGTCTGAACAAGTCTTTTGAGGACATCCCGAGCCTATCGATATGGAATCTAATGTACGATCTTGGAACAGTGTTTGTGAACGTAATACGTTTACTCGCCCAGCATTGAAAGAGAGGATATGCTTCTCGTCACCGATAGGAAGGATACCGTCCAGGATTTTGTCTATGGCTCTCCTGATCGATCATTGTGTCGATCTTCCTCTCCTTAATGTCCTCCCCCAATCTCTCTGACAGATGACAAGCTACGCTAATTCCATCGCGGTTTTACTCATTCTAACAACTTTGTTTGGTTAAGCCCTGATTTACTCCGATGTCTCCGCCACGACGTTCTCGAGGATCTTTTCCTGTTTTGAGGTGGAGAATATGGGGAGGATGGCCCTTCCATAGACCTCGTTCAATATCTCCGCCGCTGCCAGATACAATGCGGATGCGCCGCAGATGATCCCTTCATAACCGGCGATCATCTTGATGTCCGGGTTGTTGAGCCCGTTTCCAAGACCAAGCAGCACCAGCAGCAGCGTCAACGACCCAAATACGAATATCATGACCTTATTGGTCTTGAGGGTCCCGATGAGCATGACGCCTGAGAATATCGCCCACATGAACAGGAAGGCTGCCATGGCGCTCGATCCAGTCTCAGTCCCGATCCCCATTTGGGGCATGACGATCAACGCGACAAGTGATATCCAGAACATTCCGTAGGAGGTGAAGGCCATCATGCCGAAGGTGTTGCCCTTCTTCCATTCCATCACTCCAGCTACCACCTGGGCTATCCCTCCATAGAAAATTCCCATTGCCAGTATCATACTTCCGAGGGCGAAGAATCCAGCGTTGTGCAGGTTCAACAGGATAGTGGTCATTCCAAAGCCCATCAATCCCAGGGGGGCGGGATTGGCCGTTTTGCTTAGGTTAGCGGTTATTTGAGCCATTTGATAATCCTCGTTTCGTATTATTCCGTTATATCGAGGCACGATAATTACGATTGCGCTTCTCATCATTTCATAATATAACAATCCTTCACCTTCAATTCTCAATATCAGTTATGTCGGCACTCGAGACCTAATACAACCTCCATTTTCTCAAGACATCTGGCTACCTTTTGAAGGGTTGACCTGAAACTAGAAATAGAAGGTTGGATGGACTTTGATATCAACGGTCGCTATCCGTACAAAGGGATATATCTAACAAGCCAGATTGTCATCATGGTGCCAGGAATGAATGACAAAGAGGGACAGATCGCCGTGCAAATGGCACGACAGACGATCGATGCGGAGACCAAAGAGGAGGATATGGGTGTACTGAACGCACCTGGAAGTTTCAATGAGAAAAGGGGTGTCTTCGTCACGCTGTCCACCTATCCTGAGCACAACCTGAGGGGATGCATCGGATATCCCGAACCCATCTTCTCCCTTGCCAAGGCCATCCTGCTTGCGGCCGAAGGCGCATGCCATGATCCCCGGTTCCCGTCACTGAAGGCGAAGGAGCTGGATGATATTGTCGTCGAGGTCAGCGTGCTCACTCCGCCCGAGGAGATCAAGATCGCCGACCGGAAGAACCTGCCTGAAGCGGTAAAGGTAGGAGTGGACGGTCTGATCATGGAGAACGGACCATACAGAGGGCTGCTGCTGCCGCAGGTCCCCGTGGAATGGGAATGGAACTCGGTCACTTTCCTGGAACAGACCTGCATCAAGGCAGGGTTGCTGCCGGACATGTGGCTGGACAGATCCACCAAGGTGTACAAGTTCCAGGGAGAGGTCTTCGCGGAGAGCAACCCTCACGGTCCGGTACGTCGGAAGGAACTGGTCTGATCCGATGGACCTGATCATCGAAGGCAGGGCATTCTACCGGGGCAAGTTGCAGCAGGTCTGCATCGGCATCGATGAGGGCAGGATCGTCGAAATAAAGAAGGTCCTCGCCGGAGAGAACCGCATCGATTTCAAGGACCGGCTCATATTGCCTGGAGCTATCGACGTGCATGTACACCTGCGCGACCCGGGCATGACCCAGAAGGAGGATTTCGGCACCGGGACCCTGGCCGCCGCCTTCGGAGGTGTCACCACCGTCTTCGACATGCCGAACACGAGCCCGCCCACCCTGATGGCGGAGGACATAGTCAACAAGCGGGAGACCGTCTCTGCCAAGGCCTGGGTCGATTTCGGTCTGTTCGCCGGTGTCGACGCCCGCCACGACCCGACCAAGATGAACGCCCACGCGGTCGGCTACAAGATATTCATGGGATCGTCCACCGGAAGCCTCCTGATGACCAAGGACGAGGACATCGCCGGAGCGCTGGCCAAGATCTCGTCCACCGGAAAGGTGGTCAGCGTCCATGCAGAGGACGATGCCCACATCGTCCGTTCGCCAGAGAAGGAGCTCCGCGACCACAACCGGAACCGCCCGCCCCATGCCGAGGTCTCGGCCATATCCAGACTGGCCAAGCTTCACGGGAATTCCCGGATCAACGTCTGCCACGTCACCTCCCGTGAGGCGTTGGCAGCGCTCACAGGTACCGGTTTCACAAAGGAGGCCACGGTCCACCACATGCTGCTGGACGACTCCATGCCGTTAGGCGGCCGGGGCAAGGTCAACCCGCCCCTGCGCTCCAAGGACGACCGGATCGCGATACTGGATGCGTTCTGCAAGGGGCAGATCGATATGTTGGCCTCGGATCACGCGCCGCACGGACAGGATGAGAAGTCCGGTGATTTCGATGCCGCCCCGTCGGGGGTTCCAGGGGTCGAGACCTCGGTCCCCATCATGATGGCCATGGTGAAGCGCGGCCAGGTCCCCCTGGAAAGACTGATATCGGCCGCCTGCCAACGGCCGGCGGAGCTGTTCCGCCTGCCGAAGGGCATTATCGAGGTGGGTAGGGACGCCGACCTGATGGTGATCGATCCGAAGAGGACCACCGACATCAAGGCCAAGAACCTCCACAGCAAGTGCGGATGGACCCCGTACGAAGGGTTCGAAGCGATATTCCCCACCGCTGTGTTTTTAAGGGGGATGGAATTGGTGGAGAGCAACTCTCTGGTCGGAGAGCGTAAAGGAAGGGATGTGGTTGTCGCCGGAATTTCAGGTCGATCTTAGCGAGCTAGAGGGACGCAAGTTCACGTGCATTGACGGATGCGGGCTCTGCTGCCTGTGTCAGCCCGAGCTCCTGCCAAATGAAGAGAGACTGTTCCGTTCGAAGTTCCCCAACATGGTCGTGCTAAAGAACGAGCCGCACCGGCACTATGCCATGGCCATGAAGAAGGGCATGGGCTCGTGCGCCTTCCTCAACGACCGGAGATGCAAGGTGTACAACGACCGGCCGCACTTCTGCCGTGAGTTCCCGTTCCATATCCACGTCGGCATGAGGGCGCAGGTCCAGCTCGACCTGTCGTGCCGGGGTGCCTGGGTCACCGATGGGGAGGATGCGATGACCGCCGGCGCCAAGATCGCCGAGGATGCCAAGGAGGCCATCAACCATACCCTTTACGAGTCAAAGCGGGTCTACCGCGAGTTCTTCGACAACTGCCACGAGAGCGGGATCGACCCCGACCCGGAGCCGATGCAGGCATTGGTCCGGGAGAGGCTGGAGAAGATGACCTATCTCCCCTACCTGGCAACGGTCCTGGAAGGATCGGCGGAAGACGAACAGATCGATCTCAGGAAGCTGCGCGTGCCAGCCGAGCTGGACAAGAGCGCGATGAGGGAATTGGAATCCGCAGCCCTGGAAGGCGCGAACGATTCGCTCGGCGCCCCCAACGCCTTCGACGCGCCGGTCTACTGCGATGAGGCGAACCGTTGGAACGTCTTCCTCTCCGAGCACGGCCGGTTCGAACAGTACATCATCAAGGACAGCGGGGACCTGGAGCATGTACGTTCGGTCGATCCGAACGCGGTACGGTTGCTGGTCCCGGACGAATCGGGGAGAAAGGTCATGGCCGACTACCTCCGCATATTGAACAACCGGGACAGCATCATCGGTTCCACATACTATCTGGTGGACGAGTATGATTACGAGGATTACTTCCCCAACGTCTACCTCGGCGTCCTGTCCACCTCCATGCTTGACATGATATGGAGGGCGTCGCTGATCGCGCACGTCAAGGGCACCAAGCTCGATGGCGCCGGTGTCCGGGAAGGCATCATCTACTATGACATGGATAGATTGGATGGCCCCTCGATCGGTGCGTTCATATGAGCTGGCTTGCGTCCAGCAAGACAAGGCCACACGACAAACTACAAATAGTGATGGGGTTATCGGGAAAATCGGTGTTCGAGCATGCAAAAACCATTGAACGTCCTGAACCAGGCGATCAATAGCCAGGTCATCGTCGAGCTGAAGGGGAACCGCGAGTACCGCGGAGTCCTAGATGGCTACGACCCGCACATGAACCTTGTGCTCAAGAACGCTGAAGAGCTGATCAACCACGAGGTTGTAAGGAAGCTCGCCGTCACCATAGTTCGTGGCGACAACGTAATTTACATTTCACCATAAGGAAGTGGACTAGATGAGCAAGGGTACAGCATCACACGGAAAAATGGGTGACCGCAAGACCCACATCCCCTGCCGGAGATGTGGCAACCGAGCGTTTAACATCAGGAAGTCTTTCTGCGCGTCCTGCGGATATGGCAAGACAGCAAGACTGAGGACCTATACTTGGGCCAAGCTCCACTAAATCAAGAAGGGAATTCCATCGAGGACTCGCCAGAAGATCACTGTGGTGTGGTCGGGATGGTCCTGTCCTGCGATGCTTTGCCTTCGTTGAAGAAGGCATTGCGCATCATTCAGCATAGAGGCCAAGAGGCCGCCGGAGTGGCAGTTTTTGACGGCGGTCGTATCCAATACCTTAGAGGCATGGGCCTGGTCCATGAGGTGCTGAGCGGCCGTGCCTACAACGCCCTGAGCGGCAACATCGGCATAGGTCATGTACGTTACTCGACCACCGGCTCATCCGTGGCCGAGAACAGCCAACCCATAACCGTGACCACTCTCGCTGGCGACCTGGCCCTGGCCCATAACGGCGATATCGTCAACGCCGGCAAGCTGCGCGCCAAGCTGCAGTCGGAAGGCTGGGCGTTCCTGACCACCTCGGACACCGAGATCATCATCCGCATGATGGCCACCGAACTGTCGCAGAGCCCGGACCCGATCCGGGCCATCAAGAACGTGATGAAGGTCATCGACGGCTCCTACTCATTGACGGTGATGCTCGGAACGCGCGTGTTCGGCGTCCGCGACCCGATGGGCTTCCGCCCCTTGTGCATCGGCAAGCTGCCCAACGGATATACGGTCGCCTCAGAGTCATCTGTATTCGACGTTCTCCAGGGTGAGCTCGTGAGGGACGTGGCCCCGGGCGAGATCGTGGAGATAACCCCTACCGGTTTCATGTCCACCAAGACCGTCAGCCCGCCGCACAAGGCCCATTGCATGTTCGAATGGGTCTACTTCGCCCGCCCGGACTCGGTCATCGACGGGAAGGAGGTGTACCAGGTCAGGAAGAGGCTCGGCCGCATCCTGGCAGAAGAGCAGCCGGTGGATGCCGACGTGGTCATCGCCGTCCCGGACTCGGGGCGTGCCCATGCCCTCGGTTTCGCCGAGGTCTCCAAGATACCCTACGAAGAGGGTTTCATGAAGAACCGTTACATCGAGAGGACGTTCATATTGCCGGAGCAGTCACAGCGTGACGAGGGAGTCCTCCTCAAGCTCAACCCGATCCGTTCCACCGTCAAGGACAAGCGCGTGGTGATCGTGGACGACAGCATCGTCCGGGGTACTACCATGAGGCGCATCGTCATGATGACCCGGCGTGCAGGGGCCAAGGAGGTCCATGTGCGCATAGGCTGCCCTCCGATCAAGGCACCCTGCTTCTACGGGATCGACATGAAGACCCGGGAGCAGTTCGCCGCCACCAACCGCAGCTTCGAGGAGATTGCCAAACTGATCACCGCCGACAGCGTCGGTTACACCAGCATCAAGGGGCTGGTCAAGGCGCTGGAATTGGATGAGTGCGACCTGTGCATGGCCTGTTTGAACGGTGAGTATCCGACCCACATCCAGGGCGAGAAGATGCGGTTCCAGCAGCGTCTGGACTGATCTCTGCCTCATTTCTTTTTGATGTTCCTGCCGTGGGGGCAGATGAAGACGCACATCCCGCACATCGGTTTCGGCGCCTGCTTTTCCATATCCTTGAAGTATCGGTCGCATTTGCCCGCATCGAACCTGGCCTCGCGCGGTTCGTCCTGGTCGAACATCCGTCCGGTGAAAGCATTGGTCGGGCAGGCCTTGACGCATTCCTCGCAATTGCCGCAGCGAGGGTCCATGGGCGTTCCGGTCTTGGGGAAGGGATAATCGGTCAATACAGTGGTCCACCTCACCCTGGGTCCGTACTGGGGAGTGATGAGAAGGCAGCTCTTGCCGATCCATCCCAGGCCGGCCAGGTGGGCTGCCATCTTGTGGGAGAACATGGCGCAGATGCGCTCATCGTCGATTCGTTCCGATGCCGGCACCGGCATGCTCCGGTACCCTTCCTTCTGCAGGCGGCCCGCGAGCGATAACGATATCTGGTCCAAACGGCCATTGACGGCATCGTAGGTGTGGCTGCGATATGCTACCCTGACTGCCCTCTGAGAACGGTCCGGGACCAGGTCCACGATGGTGTCCAGCAGTCTGATGCCCACCGATATGGCGAACGGGTAACCGGAGACGATATTCCCTCCCCGTCCGACCACTTCCGCCTGAAAAGGGCGGAGATCGGCAACGCCATAGAGTTCGGCTCCGAGCGATAACGCCAAAGCGCGCAGTTCGTCCTCGAGCGGCATGCATGGTATTCTGAGTCTCTGTTCATCAATGTTGTCCCGAGGGGGATGAAGGAGTCGTTACTGAATCGTCTGGGTCCATGGGAAACCTTTAATTAGGAAAATCTCTTTGCCATTCCCTATTGGGCTGGTAGATCAGCTGGAAGATCGCTACCTTGGCATGGTAGAGGCCGCGAGTTCAAATCTCGCCCAGTCCACTTCTCTATTCTCTGCTGTCGGCGTACTCGTTGAAAGTATTCAGGCGTCAACGAAGATATCGTCGCCTTCTACCGTAACTGGGTAGATCTTCTCTTCGAATGTTTTCGCAAACGGTATCCAAGGGCCCTTAAGAACCTTCCCGGTCCGGATGTCATACTCGGAGCCATGCCTTGGGCATTTGACAACATAGCTCATCAGCTTCCCTTTCCAGAGCTCTCCCCCGGCATGGTTACATTTCCCGTCCATGGCATAGTAACTCCCATCGACATTCGCGACGACCAACCACTTTCCTGCCACCTCCACGCCGATCATCTTTCCCGGAAGCAGGTCCGACTTCTTCGCCACCTTCGTCTTTGCCACTTAATCACCTTCAATTGTAACTGTTACGCCGAGTATATTAATGCGCTTAAGACATATAGAAATCGGACCGTCAGGGGCTGGTCCCTATACGAATGGGACTCCCCAGCTCCCTTTGAAGAAGTTTTCCCCTATCGGCTTCCGTTCCGGCCTCTTTATCTCCGCCTCGATCTGCTTATCCGACAGTGTCGAGGCGTCCGTTCCCGGATATCCTATGTTTACCAGGGTGATCAGGACATACTCGTCCGGAATGTTAAGATTCTTCTTCACCATGATCGGATCATAGCCAGCGATCGGATGAGCGATGATCCCCAGTTCCGTCGCCTGCAGCATCAGCTCCCCCACGGCCAGGCCGCAGCCGAAAAGGTAGTAGTCCCTCCCGTCGTTAAGATGGCAATCGTCCTCGACCCTGCCGCAGATGGCGAAGATCAAGGGAGCGTTCTTTACGTAGGCATTCCCCCTGGGCAGGGCCGCCTTGATCCTTTCCAAGGACTCCTTGTCCCTGGCCACCACCACTCTCCATGGCTGGTTGTTGTTGCATGAAGGGGCCAGCCGCATCGCCTCGACCAGAAGCATGATCTTCTCTTCCTCGATCGGTCTGGTATCGAACTTCCGCGTGGCTCTGCGTTTCTGGATAGCCTCCCTGACGTCCATCTTAACACTCCTCATCATCGATTGATGGGCGCACTCGATAAGCGTTGCGGTCGTCACTGGGGAATTTGGCTCTAAGCAACTATTAATATTCTAAACATATAATCAATTCCCATGGCGTTGTCCGATTTCGTCACCCTCAACAATGTGGCACTGGCGCTCGTTCTCGGTGGTGTGCTGGCTATTTTCACGGCATTATATGGCAAGAAGGAGAAATCGTTGCTGGACGAACTGTTGATGATCGTAGGGTTCTTCTTCGGCGCGTTCCTTGTATTCCTTGGCATCCAGGCGGTACTGATGACGCCTCGGCCGATAGCGCTGGCAGCGATCGCGGTCACTTTGGCACTGGGTCTCTCGATGTTCCTCAAGCCTCTTCGCAAGATACCTTTCTCCATGATCATCTCACTGATCGCGGGAGGTGTGGTGGCGTACTTCCTGATCAAGCTCAACCTGAGCGCCACCTGGGTGCTGGTCATTGCGCTGGTCGTCATGGCGATAGTCTGGATAATCCTAAAGTTCCTGGGCATCGGTGCCAGGATCGCTGAATGGATATTGACGGCAAGGCCGATCATGCTCATAGTCGGGGTCATCGGGCTGATCGAAGGTGTCCTGCTGTGGATGGGCAGCACCCTCTGAAACGCCCCGAATCCCGTAAACCTTTAAATGAGGGCAGGCATATCCAAGCCTCACGCGGGCCTGTGGCTTAGCATGGATATAGCACTGGCCTTCTACTCCTTGCCTTCCGGTAAGAGAAGCAAGTCAGTGGTCTCGGGTTCGAATCGGCCGATCCTCCGGGTTCGGTCGCGAAAATCCCGACAGGCCCGCCAATAGGGAAACATTGATAAGTGCTAATGGAATCAGGGCAAGAAATCTGGTGATTCAAATGAAGAGAAGTTCACGCGCCTGGAAGAAAAGAGGCAAGCAGCGCTGGAAATGGCGCAAGAAGAAGATGCGGCGCCGGAAGCGGGCACAGAAGATGCGCAAGGCTTAAAGCTGACCAAGTGGGGGTATGGGGTAACTAGGTATCCTCGCGGGCTCCAGTTAATTGGGAATGATTGCTAACGGGTTTGCTGATCCGGTGATGAATAACTGGAGCGATGACCCATTAGTTCGCGCGGGGTAGCTCCCTGCGTAGAAGAAACCCGCTGATCTGGGTTCAAATCCCAGTGCCCCCACATTATTGTCTGGCCAAAGGACTTTTTGCCCCTCGTTTTCGATTGGCCTTTTGGCGGTTATGTAGAGACGCGCACAACCGGAAGCGGTTCCGGCTGCGACGCCTCCTTCGTTCTCTCCGACGCTTTGCCCTGCATCCGTGCACGGACCTGCTCCAGGTAATTGAACGCCATCCGCTGCATCTTCGCCAGCTCCAGGACCGTCAGGCCCAGGTACCTTATCGTCTGCTTCTCCGACGTGTGTCCCAGCGCCTCCATGATCTCCACCATCGGCACCCCGGCGAAGTACGCCAACCTCGCCCCGGTGCGCCTCAGCGTGTGGTTCCCGATCGGGCGCTGTATGCCCGCCCGCTTGGCGACACGCTGCACGATGTTGTCGATCGCGGTGTGACCGTATGCCGCCAGCTTGCCGCCCCTCTCGTAGATGATGTACGCCTTCGGCACATCCACGTCCGGATCCTTCCGCCTTGCCTTCTCTATCAACGCTTCCCTCAATTCTTCCCATCTTTGTACCTCCTCCAACGTGTCCGGCCCCCAGGCCAGATTCCTGAACTTCCCGCCGCCACGACCCTTGCCATGGACGGCCACGATCCCGGCATCCTCCAGGAACGACTCGAGCATCCGCTCGACCTCTATGCGCCTCAACCAAAGTCGCAGCTCCAGGTGGATCACTATCCTCTCGACGCCCACCGAGGCGTCTATCATCCCGATCGCTTCCTCCTCCGTCAGCCAATCGACGTGCTGCCTGGTCTCCGAGGGCCACCCGATCTCCGCATCCCGGACTATCGGGTTCTTGAAGGTGAGCAGGAACTGGTTCAGCACGCAGATGTTCTGCTTCTGATAACATATGGACCAGCCCAGCCGCTCGAACTCCGCCAGCAGGAAGTCCAGCTCCTTGTCGCCGAACTGCTTCGGCTTGGTCTCCAGGCCAGCCTTGTCGAGAATCCGGTAGAGCCGGAGCAGCCTTCCCCGATACTTTCCCGCCTGGCCTTTCGATAGCCTTCGCCGAGCCGTCTTCTTGGCCAGGAAGCTGTCGATGCGCTGCTCCAGATAACGCTGTTTTGAAGGCAACCATCCTCAGCCCCCTAGCTCGTGCAGGCGTTCCTCTTCGAGGTCCCGACGGACACGCTGCAGATCGTCCAAGGCTACGTCCATAACCTCGGCCGGGAGCGACGCCTCTCTGATCGTGATAGGGGGTCTTGGCGAGGGCCCGACATGGACGAGCTCGCCGCAGGAGACACAGCGGCGGCAGGATGAGAACGAAGTGACATGCGGGACCGTCCCGCCTCCACAGAGATCACAGCGAATGTCTTTCACAGGGCGGGTGACGGAGCTCATGACCGGAACCTCCCCAGGAACTCGACGATAACGTCGAACATACCGCCCACCTTCATCTGCTTCAGAACGATCTGCAGCTCTCTGATCTCCGCCCGTTCCTGGACGATATACAAGTGCATGTTCTGCGCATAGGCAGCGTTCTCCGGATCCTTGACGTCCTTCTCGAGCCGCATAAGGTCGTTGGACTTCCAGATAATCCGGTCGCTAATCCATTTCTGGATCATCCGGCGCGGCATCAATGACCACCCGCCTGCTCGTGCATGATCTCAGCTCCTGTCTTGAAATCGATGAACTGGTTCACGTAGGACTTGCAAGGTTCACAGGTCTTGCATTGGGGCTCGGCCTCTCCGTTGGGATAGCAGCGGATCAGGAAGCACATATCGTCAGGAGATTCACAACCCTTGTGGCAGCAATCCCGCCGCCGGCCGTCCTGGTCGAATCCGGGCTTGACCTGCCGCTCCCCACGGTCCTTGACGACGCCATATCGGGAAAGGGGCGTCTGGCTCACTGGCTCGGCCTCCCCGAATCGATTGGAAGGTGGAATTGCCAGCCTATGACATCCCAGAAGGTCATATCAAGCGTTTTCAGTCCATTGAGTTCCTTTAGGGTTGCCTCCAACCTTTCCTTTGTCGGCGGGAATATGCCGTCAGCCTTGGCGATCTCATCCATGACCGCGCTTTCGCAAGGATGGAACATGCCCTCCGAATCGGCCATATGCCAGACGCCATCAGAATAGAACAGGACCGCCAGCGATTCTATCTTACTTTCATAGCGCCATCCCCATGGACTGCGATAGGGTTTGCCCGACCAGGTATGGAGGATGATCTTATCTCCCACATGCTTACAAGGGTTCTCCTTGTGGGTTCTGATCGTTTGCCTACATTTTCCGGCCTGAACATCGTTGATCTTTGATTTGTAGGTCAAGCTCATGATGTGCGCGGCCATCTCACGCACCGTCCTTGGGCTTCCTGCAATCATCCATCCATAGACAGCCTACACATCCGCCCTTCTCATTGCCGATCCCATTGGACAGCCCGCGGAAGCACCAAGGCTTCCAATCCTTCTTTGGGGGCCTCGACAGGTCCTTCCATTGCGCCTCCGTTTCTTTCCAGGCGGTCATCAATGACCACCGCCGCAGGTAGATTTCTTGGGGCACTTGGCGCATTGCTGAGGCCCGGAGATCTCGCCAAGGTCGCAGAACCACTTGATGGGCATCAGAGACCACTCTCCTTGACCGCGTCGACCTCCGCCCTCAAGGACACGATCTGACGGCGCAGGCGGTCCCTTTCATCGCGTTCCTTGGCGATCTCGAACCTGAGAGTGCCCAGGTCCTCCCTGAGCCTAGAGACGTCCTTCTGCAGCGTTTCGACGATCTCAGGGAGCGAAAGATAGATCCGGGCGGTCTTGTTCTGTGTTTCGAACTCGGTGTCGGAGATCATGCTCAGACCTCCAGAGCCTTGAGGCGGACCTCAAGATTGTTCAGTCGGTCCTTGGCGACGCCGATGTCCTTCTTGAGGAGCTTGATGTCGTTCTCACGGCTGGCGTTCTTGGCCGGGGAGGCAACGATCAGCGCCATGCCGGAGACCTTGGCGAAGTCCTTGACGTTGCTTACACGCTGAGATCCTTTGGCCGTGATCTCGTAGGTCTTTAGCATCTTAGGGTAACCGGCGATGTGGTGGAGGCCCTCGTCGACCATTCCGTCTACGAGGAGGTCCTTCAGCTCGATCGAGGCATGGGATCTAGTGATGATGAGCGCCTGGCCGACGCCGTCCTGGGTGATCTCGAAGGGAGCGGAGTATTCGTTCCTCTTCCCCTTGTTGGCGTCCAGGTGGATGAGGATGCGCTCCTGCACGGTGAGGGAGTTCATGCCATCACCTTGCCGTCACAATTGGCCTTGGGGCAGCGGAAGACGCCCTTCCCAGGTATCGATTCGAACATCGTGGAATGGCATTTGGGGCACTTCGGCAAGGTCTGTTTCTGCTCCATGAACCTCAGTCCCCCAGGATGCAGAACGTCCTTGACGTCGGGAAGATCTTCTCTTCGCCGGTCTCCGGCCCCCTGGTGTGCTTGAAGCTGCAGCCGTTGCAGCTGGGGTTCCTGATGCCGGTCTTGGGGCATTTGAAGAAGCGGGTGACCTTGTTCAGATCACTCACCTCCGAACAAGTTGGCCAGGGCCTCATGGACCGCTGTGGCCTTGTCGGGGCAGTCCATGACGATGACCTGGACGCCTTCCGGGATGTCGGCGTGAGTCATGCTGCGGTGACTGGAGATCATGCGGTACATCCCCGCCGCCTCCTCGATCAGAATGCTCTGCTCTGCCATCGGAAGCTCGTGCAGCTTCCGGGATCTTTCCATAGCTTTCGCTGATTTCATGTTCTCAAACTCTCCTCTCTAAGATGGAAGAAAAGTGGCTGGCCGATAGGGGAAGATGGAGGCGGCCAGCCAGTTCAGATGAATGGCACGCCGGGCGGTTCGGGATGGTGGTACTATGTCCCAGCCTTGGGAAGGTCTGGGTTGTGATCGAAGCGGCCCGGCGGCGGTCAGATGAAGATCTCACGGGGATACCGGCTTGGGCGGCAGTATCGGCGCAATGATGACGCGCCCGTTCTCCTCGAAGATCTGGACATTGTCACCGACACGAACATGGAGGGTGTCCAGCGCCTTCTGGCCGAGGGTTATCCGCTCGTTCTTGGTCACTTTCGTGATTTGGAGTTGCTTCGTATTACCACCTACAAGTTATTTGTAAGGAGTATGAGGTTATCTAGGTTATAAAGGTTACTGATTATTTGTATGTGGTAAGAAAGATATTACCTATAGCTAAGTAATAACCATTCTGTGGTAGCTAGAGTCCCCTTTGATGAGATTCCCGACAATTTGTCTTTGAGAATTCTATTGGAATGTCTCAACAACGGGCCGTCTGTACGTTCGGTCTTGTATGCCAGACTAGGGAAGGGGAACCAGACGGTGCAAGCAAAATTAGACGCTATGATCGACTCCGGTCTGTTAGTCGGGCGTGATGAATCAACACCACCAAAGCGTAAATGGGTGGAGCTCACCGACAAGGGGCGCCAGGTGGCGGAGAAGCTGGCAGAGATCGAGGAGATACTGGAGGGGTAATTGTTTTGATCGAATCTGGGCACTATTGTGTTGCAGAAATATGTCTTAATGGCCATACCACGAACTGTTGTGCCAATACAGATCCCGTTCATAATCAAAAATACTGTATGGACTGCGGGGCAGTAACGGTAACGAAATGTCAGAATTGCAGTTCATCAATTAGAGGGTATTTCATGGCTTTCAGAGGAGATCATCCTTACAAGACTCCATCCTTTTGCCATACCTGCGGAGAGCCATATCCGTGGACAATATCGCGGATGAAAGCAGCGGCCGATCTGATCAACGAAATGGAGAGCATCAACGATCAGGAAAAGAAGGCACTTATTGAGAGCGTCCAGGAGATGACAAAGGACACGCCACAATCTCAGGTGGCCTCGGTTAGGTACAGGAAGATTATTGTTAAGGTCGGAAAAGAGACTGGGGACGCGATGAGGGATATCATCATCAACATTGTCAGTGAGACGATCCGGAGATCATTGTTCGGACCATGAAAGAGGGGGACCAAATAATGATATCTCGAATGACTGTGATAAATAGAATCTGGCGGGATATTAGATGCTAAATTTCATGTTTTTACAATTTCATATTTTGAGGCATACGGAATTAAATCTTAACGGAAATGGTGATGGTGGGGAACATGGATTTTTCGAACGTTAACATCGGGGCAAGAATCATAGAAGCTATTACTTCAGGACTCTATGATGGGAATCTGAATTGTATTAGAGAGTATGTCCAAAACAGCATCGACGCTGGTGCCTCCGAGATCGAGATTCTCTTCTTAAATGGCGGCTCGGATTTAGTCATCAAGGATAATGGATCTGGGATGGACAGGAAAGGACTCGAAACGGCCCTTGGAATTGGGATATCAGATAAGGGAGAGGATGATGTCGGGTGGAGGGGCATAGGGTTTTGGAGCGGAGTCTCGGCGGCGAGTAAAATTGTGGTTATAACAAAGACGAAGGGTGGCGAAAAACTTCGATTGGTGATCAACTGCGAGATGATCAAAAGAGGGTATTCAGGTAATTCGCCGGTCCTAGAGGTCCTCTCTTCGTCTACTGGTGAGGTAGAACCCCTAAAGCTGGGAAAGGATGAATCATTGACCAATGATCACTACACCGAGATCAGGTTAGAATCAATACCGGGGCCTCAAAGGACAATCTACAGGGAACATGACATAATCTCCTATCTACAAAAGAATGTGCCAGCAAAGTTCGACGCATCGATGTTCAAGCTTGCATATCAAATCGACGATTATCTCAAAGAGAAAGGCGTCAAGGAGATTAGGACCAGAATTCATTTCCAATCAGATGAAATACGGATGGAGATTTTCAAGCCGCCATTCAAGAACGATATTTACTTCGATAAATTCACGCCGAAGGAGTTCTATGTGGAGACTAAGGAAGGGAAAAAGCTCGCGGCAGTCGGATGGTTCGTTACGAGCAAGAAGAACCGGGCGTTGGCATGGCCTGATGGCGGGGTTTTCTTTAAAAAGAAGCATTTCACGATAGGTGACGAAAATCTGGTTAAAAGACAGACCGATGGAGCGACATACAGCCAATGGCAATACGGTGAGATTCACATTATCGATCCAGGTATCAAAGAGAACGCCCCACGAAACCTGTTTGAGACATCTGAAATAACTGACAAATTAATGACCCAGGTTGGAGACTTTCTCCTTCAATTACAGGTCATGAACAGGCACGTCTCCGCGCGAACAGCATCCAACCAGGTCACCAGGATTAGAAAAGCGTTGGATAAGGGAAATCTCAACGACGCGAAAGAGGAAATCGAAAAAGCGCAGGGAAAGTTCCGATCAGTAGTTAGCTTTCCGACCGACCCCTCACTTCAACCAATGAAAGAAGTGATCGATTCGACCTCTTGCGAACAGAGAGACATAGTCGGAGCATTCCAAGAGGAACTAAAAGAGAAAAAAGATGAAGGTCGAACTGACCGACAAATAGCCAAATCAAGCATGGACGCGGTATTAGATGGCCTTCACCCTGTGGTCAGAGGAGAGATTGCCGGTAAGAGAACGAGAAAGGGATTGAAGGACCCCGCTATGCAAATAACGGACGCGATCGTGGGCATATTGAAAGAAAAGACGGGACTGACCGAATCCGAGCTTAGCGATTTGACCAAGGTAGCCTTCGATTATTATTCGGTCGAAAGAGCACCGGGAAGCAAAGGTCCTTTGATAACGATTGTCGGTCAATTCGATCTCAAAGGGAGTGATAAAGATGCTCAAAGATTGGCCTCAAGGAATAGGCGATTCGGTCTCGCAATTTCGACGTTCCATGATCTCCTAGTCAACATGGATAAACATTCCAAAGGGAAGAAGCAGTTTGAGTGGTTTGAAAAGGCGACCGAAGCAGAGAGGGACATCATGATGGCGGAAGCAATCGCTGCTGTAGATTTGATGTACAGAATACTCGACAAAGCGGAGAAGTTCGGTCCATGAACAGGATCTCTAAGTCCCTGGTCAAAGGGATCCTTTCGCTGGATATTTGGGAAATCTATTAATTCGCGGGAAGTATTTACAACCATGAACATTCTCCTGGTCGAACCAGATTACTATTCCAAGTATCCACCCCTCGGCCTGTTAAAACTTGCTTCATATCACCGGTCCAGGGGAGATAACGTAAGATTGGTGAGGGGGACAGAAAGTTTAACGGACTTTAATCCGGACATAGTAAAAGTGACATCGCTATTCACCTATGCTTGGAAGCCAGTGCATGAGGCAATTGATTTCTTCCAGAATGAATTCGATGACGCCTCGATTGAAATTGGCGGCATTTACGCTTCTTTGCTACCCGATAATATAAGGAAGGAATTTCCGAAGGTGGCGATTCACAATGGTCTTTTCGAAGAAGCTGAAGGTTACCTCCCAGCATATGATCTATTGAAAACTGTGGACAAATGGAAGTCCTGGAACTCCTCCATTTTGTTCACATCCAGAGGTTGCATCCGAAATTGTCCTTTTTGCGTGGTGCCACGGATTGAAGGAAAGCTGAGGTCCGTTGCCGAGAGTGTTCGACAAATAATTCACCCAGATCATAAAAGGGTGATCATTTGGGACAACAACTTCCTGGCATCACCAGACTGGCGCAAGGTTATTGACATTTTTGAGGATATGGGAGTAGAGGTTGATTTTAACCAAGGTTTGGATGCTCGCCTCGTCGATGAAGAAGTAGCTAAAATGTTGAAGTCGACGAAAGCTAAACTCATTAGAATGGCTTACGATATTCCACAGGAGAAAGTCGCCGTTACAAGAGCAGTTTCACTTCTTGAGGATCAGGGTTTCAAGAAGAGGAAAATCCTCTTTTATGTTCTACATAACTTCTACGACGAAACCAATGGAAATGGAGACACACCTCAAGACTTTCTAGAGAGAATCAGGTACCTAGGCGACCTCGGTTGTTCCTCGTACCCGATGCGCTATATCCCTCCTGATTCGCTTAGTAAGAATAGCTACATTTCTCCTTACTGGTCTTCGGATCAGCTTGACCTTGTTGCAAAGGCCAGAAGAGTGATAGGGTTTGGGGGGGCATTCCCCCCTTATGAAGGGTTGGTCAAGAAATTGAACGATGCGAAAAGTTTCGAGGAAGCGTTTACCTTGCGTCCAGTCCAACAAATCTGTTGAACAAGACGGTCATAATCGAGTACTAACACCTCCGGCATTCCCCGCACTTCGCCCCGTCGAAAGAGTCCCTACGGTATCCAATCTCCCTTAGGATCTCCGCATTGTTGCTCGACTTCATCTCAAGCATGACGTTCTGGAACCTTCTGAGGACGAAGCAGCGATCGGCCGCACCCTCGCCCATCTCGTTCACCAGGTCGTCGATCATCGCCTCGAGCGCCTTCTCTAACTTGACCTCTTCCATATGTTCACTTCCTTGAGTGGGGCACCGAGATAGAGGTTAAGGGGATTGCGGGGGGAGGGGAGCGAAAGTACCAACAATCGATTATTTTTTCTTCTTAGGCTCCTCTTTTGGTGGCGGTGGCGTATATGGAATATGTGGTGTATCGCCTGAAATCGGAACATCGTAGTTATCATTTTTCGGTTTCTCTTTCTCCTTCTTAATTTCTGTCATATATTCTCTCCTATTCTATAACAATATAAGAGAAATGTTTTACATTCTAAAGAATATTTGCATCCAAACCGATAACTCTAGTAAAATATTAAAAGGTTCAAAAAGGACCTGAGAGGACCATCAAGACTTCCGTTTGCTCCTTCAATCCATCCGAAGTAAGCCACGAGCTCATGAATCCTAACGAAACATCACCACCTCCCCCAGCCTTAGTATTCCATCTCCACCCAAAGCCGATCAATCTCTCGATCGTGTTGATCACTATCCCATCCCCGAGCACGATCTCATACTCGTCAAGAGAGACCTCCCGCAGCTGCGAGAATTCGTATAACAAGGATGTCGCCTTGTAGTATGCAAGCTCCAGGTCCGTGTTCACGATAAGGGAATTGCCCTCGAGGTCCTCGATCTTCCACGGGCCGGCCGCGTTCCAATCCATGAATGGAGAACCAAGACAGGAGGTGATAGGCGTTGTGGGGAGGGATGGATGAAAGTGTGTCGTTGATAATCGTCCCTAAACGAACTTAACCTTCCTCCGTTAATTGGCAATGGCGCGGCCGGCCGCGAGATGATCTCCTGAGGACCACCCGTGACCCAATGCACCGCCGGCCGTGCTAATCCATATTGGTTCATCATGTCGGAAGGGAAAATGGATTTGCCTGGCAAGACTATCATCATCAAAAAAGCGGTGACCTATGACGGTCCAATCAGGATCGTCGTCACCGCGTGCCCAAAATGCGGCCGGAGGTTGATGAAGGGGATGACGAAGTGCCCAAAATGCGATCAGAATCTACAAAACAACTTAGTCCTCATCAATGACAGGGCGG